>NZ_MODX01000050.1:0-7570 GCF_001866125.1 Acinetobacter sp. LCT-H3
CAAACCCGGTACGGTTCAAAGTCACAAATATCTCGAAATCTTAAAACTTCCCAATCATTAGGTATCTCGCCTAAAGCTTCCACACCTGAATCTTTATAAGCATCATATTTATTAAACATTCTGCTTCCCCTTAAAGACCCAAAATCTGTGCAATCAAACCATCGGCTTGTTTCTCAAGACTTAAAATATTCTTAGCCACAGCTTCAAGCGAACGCAACGGCTTATGTTGGTAGAAATACTTATTAAAACTGATCTCATAACCAATTTTCACCGAATCCAAATTAATCCATGCTTCATCCACATGCGGTTTTACTTCATCTAAGAAATATTGGTGAATACGCTGATTTAACGGCACTGATTCGCTGTCACGGATATCTGCATTGCTTTCATAAGTGATGTACTCACCTTTTTTGCCTGTTGCAAAATAACCAAAGTCAGCTAAATCAGATTCTTCACAGCCTAAATGCTCAAGTAGCTCAGCCAACTTATCGCCATTCAACTTCACGACTTTCTTCAGCACTTTCTCAGCGGTTTCGTCATACCAGCTCACGGCATTTAAAATGCTGTTCTTTTCAGATGCAGATAGTTTTAAATCAAGGGATTTAATTGCTTTATCTACGTTGTCTTTAAACACATTAAAGTCACTTGATTCCGCTTCACCCACTTGCGCCATAATTGCTTGAGCAGATTCAAACAACGTCTTGAGTGATGTCCAATGCTTAATATCAAACAGCTTGGCTTTTGCTTTGGTATTTAAGCTGATCTCTTGCTTCTCACACCAATCTAAAACGTCTTTTTCCACTTCTTTGAGCTTGCCTGCTTGGTACAGCGCATCGCCATATTCAGCAAACATATATTCCATTGGCTCAAGCAAGGATTTATCAAAACGTAATGGCTGTAAACGCTCCAAACTAAACTGCGCTTTACGACGATCAGGACGTTCGATATTGACTTTATAATAGCCAAAATCACTATTATTAAAGACCTTAGAGGCTAATCCAATTGGATCATTATTGGCATCTAAACCACGCTCAACATCTTGCCCATTGAGGTACACATTTAAAATTTCCTCAAGATGCTCAGGTGCAAACTCACAGTTCTTTTGTCCTAAGTTTTTACGTAACTTACGGTAAAGCAAACTTGCATCAATCAGTTGTACTTTGCCTTTACGTGACTCAGGCTTGTTATTGGATAACAACCAAATATAAGTGGTAATACCCGTGTTATAGAACAAGTTGTTTGGCAATTGAATGATGGCATTCAGCAAATCATTTTCGATGATATAACGACGAATGTTGGATTCGCCGCCACCTGCATCACCTGTAAATAAACTTGAACCATTATGGACAGAAGCAATACGGCTACCAATACCATTTTGCTCAGGCGAGCTCATCTTACTGACCATTTCCATGAGGAATAAAAGCTGACCATCGCTCGAACGTGGCGTTGCATCTTCTTCTTTCAGTTCACCCCAATAGTTTTTAAGCTCGACTCTAAAACGTGGGTCGATGACTTTTTTATCTTCGACAATGTATTTTTGATCTGATGCCCAGCTTTTACCATACGGAGGATTTGACAACATAAAGTCAAAACGTTTTGAGGCAAACTCATCACTTGCCAAGGTCGAACCCACACGTATGTTTTCAGGGTTATTGCCCTTAATCATCATGTCAGATTTACAGATGGCATAGGTTTCGTCGTTAATCTCTTTTCCGTAAAGGAAGATGTCACGATCTTCATCGCTATAACGCTCTTCAATAAAGTTTTGTGCTTCAGTGAGCATACCTCCACTACCACAGGCAGGATCATAGACAGACAAGGCATACGGAATACGGTCTTTGATTGGGTCAAAGACCAAATGCGTCATCAGGTCAATCACTTCACGTGGGGTAAAGTGCTCACCTGCCTCTTCATTATTTTCTTCGTTAAATTTACGAATGAGTTCCTCAAATACATATCCCATACCGAGGTTAGACAACCCCCCGAGCTTATAGCCATTTGGATCTTGCGTTTCAAATGGGCTGAGGTTGATGTATGGAGATACAAATTTTTCCAATACATCCAACAATACATCTTTGCTTGCCATGTGGCGGATTTGAGCAAATAAGTTAAAGCAATCGATAATTTCTTTAACGTTATCGCTGAAGCCACGTAAGTAGTCTTCAAAGTTTGCCAATAGAATTTGCTGATTATTAGTCGCTGTTTCAAATAAGCTTTTGAGCGTCCATTGTGAGCTGTTATAAAAGACATAGCCTGAAATATGACGGAGTGGTAAATCATCTAATTCAACAAAATCAGGTTCAGCTTGTTGATCCTGAACTTCAGCTAAAATTGCAGCTTTGGTTGGTTCTAATAAAGTATCTAAACGACGTAACACGACCATCGGTAAAATGATGTCACGGTACTTACCACGTACATACACATCGCGTAGACAATCATCCGCAATAGACCAAATGAAAGAAACCAATTTATTGTGAACTGAATGATCCATGTTTAGACCTAAAACTATCATTATATATGTCGCCAATTTAACACTATTTTCAAATAGTTGGGCAGTGTGTATATTGGCTTCTTTAGGCTTATACGCCAAATTATGTCGCGAAATTTGGTCTAATGAATCTACTCATGCGCTCAGACTGCTTTGCGTAAAATTTAATTCTACTTTAATAAAGAACAGGTTCTCATATGGCAGATTTTGATTGGATAACTGAAGACTTAGGACGCATCAAAAATGAGCTTCGATTAGCTCGTAATACAGCAAGCTGCCGAAAAATTTATGATTGCATGAACATTTCTCCTGAGTTAATGGATACTACTGATCTAACACTCGCGTTCAGACGTGCTTTTGGAGTTTTCTTAGATCCATCTCTTATAAGTGTGAAATTTAATATCAATACAGAAACAATATATATATTGAGAGATTGCATACATAAAGACATTATTGAATATGAGCACCCTTTAGAATTAGAAACATATAACTTAAATATTATTAAAGATATAAATTTAGATTCTGATGAAAAATATAGAACTCTTAAAATACTTCTACAAACCAATATAAATCATATTATCAATATTATTACTTTAATAAATAATACATCTGACTTATCACTTTCCAATGATTATTATGAAATAGAAAAAAATATTTATCTTCTTACTCCAGAATTTATTTTATTTTTAGAATTATTTGGAAATCACCATAAAGCTTATGAGTGGTATTTCTCACAATTCGAAGCAGCCACCCAAAAAGAAAATTTTAATAGAATTTCTAATGATTTTAAAATTATAGCCATAGATTATGAAAATGATATTAAGAACCAAATTATCGAAATATCTATAGAAAGTTTCAAAAATTCAAATTACTGTCAAAATAACAAAGACATAAATTTAAAGAATGATTGGGAGTATGTGGGCTATTTAGCTTCAATAAAGGGAATTGAAGTCGCTGTATCTGATACCGAAAACAAAGTATTGGAATCTTTTCTAAAACTAAAAGAATCTCAAAAACTTTTACTTCACTATTATATTTACCAAAGTAAATATGATGATTTATCTATAGATAAGATGCCTACAGATATTAAAAAATATACTTATCTAGACCTATGCACATATTTAGGAATAATAGCTAAAGATATTTGTAAACAAGCATATATCGAATATTCTAATCAAAATGTTTCACAGGAAAAATAAGGGAGCGAAAGCTCCCTTTCTATTCACGGCTTGCCAACTTACTTTCAATCCATTGATGGATCTCATAAGCTGACCAACCGATACGGTTTTGGGTGATTTTGACTTTCTTTGGAAAGGTCGGATCGTAGTAGGGTGAGTTCTCATCCATCATTTCATAGATGGTTGAACGTCCAACGCCAACTAACTCTACGACCTGCTTGATACTAATCAGTTGGTTCATTTGGAATGTTTGTCCTACAAATGTACTCATGGTGTTTACTCCGATCTCATGATGTCGAGCAACTCGCTCATGAGATACGGCAATCCCGTAAGGTTTTACACTGTCCGATTCAATTCAACGCAGTCACTGAGCCTTTTAAACCCTGTTGAATATTAAAAGACTCATTTTTAACAACTGACTGCTGTTGCTCCTCTGTCTGATAAAACTCCTCTACTACATCCAATCCTTCCTCTATATCCATTTCAAATTTCGCATTAGCAAAGCCCTGTCGTGCCATCTGATCGAGTGCCTCTTGATTGAATCCAGCCTGCTTACTTTGCTGATCAATCTCATGTGCAGTGTGAATCGCAGACTGCAAATCCACACCCTCTCTTAATGTTAAATCCACATAATACACAGGCTGACGATAACTCTGCGTTGTACTCTTACCTCGTAATGTCAGTTGTAGTGGCAAGCATGAAAGCAAACCATTTGATGCTGCATGGTAGTAACTCAGTCGAGCTGCCAAAGTCCGAATGCTGTTAAAGCCTGTGGTTCTAAAAATGAATGTGCCAAATTCATCCGACTCATCTAAGTTCACATGTAAACGTCCATATGGTTTGCAGTGTCCACCTTGAGCTAAAGGACATAAATCAGGAGAAGGGCATGGATGCTGTTCAACACCTTGGTTGGTTAAACGCTGACAAGTTTGACCATCACCCACACAGACAGGACGTCCAGTCTGGCGATCAAATAAGATGTATTCTGCGCGTAAGTTCAGATCAGGATCATTAAAGATCATGCGGACAGGGATTGAACGGAGTTTCTGATTCGGAGCATTCGCTCGAAGCTGTTCATCTAATGGGTGCTTGACCCATCCTTCTTTATTTTGGATTTGCGAGGTTATGGTGAATTGATCATCTTTTTCAGGTAGACG
Organism: Acinetobacter sp. LCT-H3; assembly: GCF_001866125.1. NCBI lineage: Bacteria > Pseudomonadati > Pseudomonadota > Gammaproteobacteria > Moraxellales > Moraxellaceae > Acinetobacter > Acinetobacter sp. LCT-H3. The sequence continues at coordinate 4,824 of NZ_MODX01000050.1, forward strand.
TTTGCCATTCTTTTCCACGATTCGACCAATACTGATACGTCCAAGTGTAGGCGGTGTGATCGCTAGACCTTTGATCATGGTGATACTCCTATATTTAATTCCTTACAGATTTGGGTGCTTCTATGTAGGTCAGAACACGGACCAAATAAGTTATCCAAATGTTAAAAAGCTGAGTTTTAGCTGCAAAGATCGCGACCGATTTGCTCTCTATACATGATGTAGAGAGCGGGGAGCGATTTTTGTGCATTTTTGATGAAGTGAATGAGATGGGCTTAATCGATATAGATGTTGAAGCGACGACTGCCCTGTCTTTTCAATGGGTATTGATCAATAAGATCAGGCTGATGCTTAAGCAGTGCTTTGGTATCCAAACTGACACTATCATTGGCTTTCTTCCACACTACTGAACCACGACTAAACGTGGCACGCTCTGCATCCTTCATCATCATTTGGATTTGATGCTTGAGTTGATAGAAGCGTTCTTGCTTATGCTGAATCTCTTCTTTCAGTTTGATCAGCTTATCGAACATGAGATTGGCTGTTTCATTCTGTGATAGATCTTCAACTGTTAGTGGTACATGCATTGGATACAACTGCTGAATGGCTTTGGCTGCCGATTCACTCGCATCCACAGATGGTGGTGTATCCTTTTCCACACATTCCCAGAAGTAACGTTCTGCATTAATGATGTGCTGAATCACAGATTCAGAACGAGTGACTTTAAAGATTTTGGTTTCATGCCCACAGAGCAAAACACAAACATGGGCTGCCTGTTTTCCTGTCACAGCTAATTGGTGCTGTACCTGACACAAGACATAAAGGGGTACGCCATCACGCCACAGCTTTGCTCCATGCTCCCCTGCTGTTTTACATTCAAGGATCTGTACTTCATCACTTCCGACAACGGAGTAATCTAAGTTTGCCAACATGAAATGTTTGTCAGGTTCAGGGTGCTGTAACACTGCATTGACTCGACGTACCTTATTGTTGGTGTGCATGCTGTAATACTCAGCCACTAAAGGTTCAAGTTGCTTGCCCCAATACAGTGGTGCAACCCCTGTACTTTCATCTTCAATGGACTGAGCTTGTCGACCTGTTTTGATTAGCCACAGTTCTAGCATCGACATGTATGGGTTTAATCCACATGCCGTAGCTGCGTCACTGCTACCGATACCTTGCTTACGAACTTCAAGCCAATCTTGATACGCCATATCTTTGGTGCTGACTAAGCGTTTTGCAGAATTAGCTCGCTTGGTTGTGGCTAATGGGTTTAATGCCGTTTGCACACCTGTCTGTACAGATTGATTAGAAATCGGTGCAATTTGATTCATAGTTCTATCCTTATAAATTTCAGTTTTGTAAAAAAGAAGCGCATAAAAAAGCCATACCCGACACGAGGTCGGGTATGGCGATATGCATGCTGATTCAGATTGTTGATTGTGAGTTGAAACTAGATAGCTTTATATGTGTGCTTTATTCAGCGATTGTTGAGACTTGCGGGGTTAGAATTACATGAGCTTAGGCTATCAAGCTCAGAGCTTGTTCTAATCCACGTTGTTTAAGACCTGCGCCTGCACCAAACCATGCTGAATCGAGACGATGATCTGTACTCATGGCACGACGTTCATGATCAACGAATTCCGTGATCGAACACAGTAAGCCATAAGCCGTACCTTTAGCAGATGAAAGATCTGCCCCTCGCCCCTGACCATTAAACATGTCGAGTGCTTTGGTCATAGCTCTTCCATTTGGTTCAGTTTTATTTTGCTGTGGTGGGTTACTTGCCACCTGACGGTAGAACTGAATGATGTTCTCTTCAGGATCAGAAATTGACATGGTGCTATTGTTGAACACAGCATCAAAGTAAGCCTTAGCTTCCTGCTGACTCACCTTACGCTGCGTGAGCTGTTTCATTTCATACATGTGCTCATCCCATGCACGCACTGAAATACCCAATTGCTGTTTCACCTTCTCTGCATCAAACTTGGTGCTATGTGGAACTTTCACTACACCAGCACTACTGCTCTGCCCACGTAATGCAATCGCCAAAGTGTTGTTACAGACCACTCGGATACTGGTGAACTGTGCTGTCGTTGCCAAAGTGCCGTCACACGCAGTAGCCAGCAGGATATAACCATTACTGACATCCTTAGACTTTAAAGCGGAACTTTGACCTGTACGTGCCAAAGCCCAGAACTTCTTCCCACCTTTCAAAACCCCTGCGGTTTCTAACTTAAAGCCAGATTGCTCAGTCAGATCCCGGTAGAACTCCAGAATCTCTTTAGGTTGAACTTCCTGATAACGCTGACTGACTACAGATAAAGGTGCATGGGTATCTGAACGATACAACACTCGCTGTTCTTCAAATGGCATGATAATGCTCTGACCACGTTCATTTTGTGCCATGTAGCTGACATTGGAGGATTCAATCCGCCAGTCCATCCCGGCTTGCTGTGCCCAGACTTCCAGTGGTTGATTCGGACTTAGCTGATTACCGAGACCATGCCAAGGGGTTTCGCCAACATAGGCGATTTGTTCAATTTGATGTGCCATTGATTCGATCTCCTATGCTGATTCAACGAAAGTTCTGCTGACATTGATTACAGTGGTAGTAGGTCATGGTGATAGGCTTTTTCGGCTCATCGAATACACTACTGAATAGACCACCAATAACTGCACCTGCTAGTCCACCAAGTAATGGGGATACAGGTAAAGGTAAGCTCTTTGAGATGGATGAACCGTACCGG
>NZ_MODX01000051.1:0-7539 GCF_001866125.1 Acinetobacter sp. LCT-H3
TTTGATTTATGAAAGAGATCTGCTGTAAATATAAAATTTAAGTTTAGATCTAAGAATTATGTATTCTGGGTTTTTGAAATGCCTGATTTCAATGACAAGACCCTATACCTCGCATATATGTCTCATCATTTAAGTAAGCTATAAGCCTATTAACAGGAAAGCTAGAAAAATGTAGATTTTTTATTTTATTAAATTTAAACAAACTAGATTAAATTTCCGGTGTAATTGACTTTTAATAATCCGTAATTGAAATAGGTAGCCTATAACTAGATGATTATGTAAAAAATTCGTTAAGACTTTTCTGATTACCGCTTACCGGGCTGGTCTACCATCGAGGTAGGTCTTGTATGAAGCAACTGTTATCATATCTATCCAGCGCATGCAGCTTTCGGCGGTTATAAAAATCAGGTATTGACCGAGAGAACCACAAAATGATGCTGGATCATTTCAGTAAACCAAAAATCTACTGGTCAGTTATTTAACCAAGCCAGCCGGTTTCTTCTAAATTTCATTGAAAAGCGGACTTTGGTTCGCTTTTTTTAAAGATATCATTTCCAAAGATGGCGAAATTGCGATATACATCACATCAGATGATTAAAAGTATGAATCAATTGAAATTTAACTTTATCGGAAAGTTAAAAAAAGTATGAAATTGATTTTACATTTTGAAAAATTATGTTTATAAGTAAATGGTGGTTTTTTAATCAAAACAACAATAGACACTCAGGAAGAGTGAACTACAGAAGCGTATTTATATAATGGTGAAACAGGAGTTTTAACAATGCTTCAGCTTTTGAAAAAAATATTTTGCTTGCACATTTATGAATATCAACACATGGAAGAAATTGGCACACAGCGAGAATGTCGCAGGTGTGGTATCAGTAAAGATTAATACCTACCCCCCAGAAAAGTGAGCATTTGCTCACTTTTTTATGCCTGAAATTAAGAATATTCCGTTAAAATATGGCATTGTTAAAACGTCAATGGGGGCATAATGACTAAAGACTTTCAGGCTGAAACTTATATTGTTGATGAAAATCTCGCAGATACCTTACATTGGCTTAGTCTACATCAGGAAAGTTTCGAGTCACTGCATTATGATGCCATTACTCAGACACTTACAGTAGAACATGCCAATGGCAGTGATGTCATTTGGATAGGGGATTACCTCAATACGAAATATGGCATCCTGATTACGGCACACAATTTTGCTGACACTTCTAACTTCGATCAGAAATAATCTATTTACGTGATTGGAGTTGAATCTGACCTGATAAATAGAAAATCTTTAATTAAAAAGGTTTATGAAGCGAAAATAAATAAATTTTAAACTCATATCATAAAGCCCACCTAAGGCGGGCTTTATTAACTTCAGAATCGATTTATTCCTATTCACGGTGATTGCCATGAATATTCTGATTTTGCAGATCTGCTCGATGCTGTTTATTTAAAACCCGTTCATCCTGCTCGTGCTGATTGTTCTTAGGCGAATTGACTGGCCCATGCTGCTGAGGTTGCTGCTGTTGCTGAATTTGATTCTGGTGTTCATTTTGCAGCTGTTCCAGTAACTCTTGATTTGGATTTTTTGATGACATCATCGTCCCTCCATTTCATTTCTGAGACTATTTAAATTTATGCCACAGTCTGAAAATAAGGTGTGTAAGGCTTTTAAGGGAATCTGTGACACCAGGTAAAAATAGACAATTATCTGGATTTAGAAAGTTGTTCCTGAATCGACCAATCGATATGTACCTGTACAACTTCATCATGTTGAGCGCGAGAGTTTTGCAAGGCCTGAATAATCGCTGGATTAAATGGCGCATTGCCTAAACCAATAGCGATATTGCGCATAAAGCTTTGATAACCGGTACGCCGTAGCGGACTACCTTCTGTTGAAGCTAAAAAGGTGGGCTCATCCCATTGCCATAAATCCAGCAGGCTGGCCTGATCCAGTCCATTCCGTGGATGAAAGTCTGCAATGGTCGTCGTCTTGGCAAAGCAGTTCCAGGGACAAATCAACTGACAGTCATCACAACCAAATACCCGATTACCAATGCCACGACGAAGATCTTCAGGAATAATGCCTTTATACTCAATGGTAAGATAGGCAATACAGCGCCGTGCATCCAGCATATACGGCTCAACAATCGCCTGTGTCGGGCAGATATCGATACAGGCCGTACAAGAACCACAGTGTTTGGTCGTCGGTTCATCAAATGGCAGTTCCAGTGAAGTAAACAGTTCGCCGAGTACAAAGAAGGAACCGGATTTTTTATGAATCAGCAGCGTATGTTTACCAGTCCAGCCCATACCGGCATTTTCAGCCAGAGACTTTTCAAAGACGGGTGCTGAATCGGCAAAAGGACGTGATTCAAATTCTCCGACTTTTTCTTTGATTTTAGCCGATAGCATTTTTAGCCGACCACGCATGGTCTTGTGATAATCACGACCACGGGCATAGCGGGCAATAATCGCCGAGTTTGGCGCATCTGGGACCATTCGCGGTTCAGGTGTTTCGACCAGATAATCCATACGAACACAGATGATTGATCTAGTATTTGGAATTAATAGCGTTGGATCAGCGCGTTTTTCCAGATTTTCTTCCAGAAATTTCATATCGCCATGATAACCACGCTCCAGATATTCCTTCAGGCGTGGCAATTCTGCTTGAGCATCCGGCCGGGCAATGACACAATCAGAAAAACCCAATTCCAGTGCTTGTACTTTGATCCATGCTTTGAGGGCTTCTGAATCCTCTTGAAAAACCTGAATTTGCGCGGGAGAATCGGGTGTAGTCATAAACCGGGAACAGGGAATAAAAAATGCAGCAACAAGTTTACCATAGCCCCGTTTATCATAGCCAAAGTATTCAAGCCTGGGAGCAGCGCTGGTTTGCTAAAAAAAACAGTTCTTATGGTCTGATGCAGCAAGTCGCCTGGAGCATTGTGCAGTGCCTGATTCCTTTATTTATTGAAGAAAATGTTCAAAAGGTCGCGGTCTGTTGTGGGCAGGGTAATAATGCCGGAGATGGCTATCTGGTCGGGAAGTACCTACAGCAGGCTGGTTTTGAGGTAGAGATTTATGCAGCAGAAAAGGGTGGTTCACAGGATCTGGCTTCGGCGATTCAGGAAGCACTTGATGCATGCATAAAAGTCTATCCGCATTTTGATTTTCAGACTGAATATGATGCCTATATTGATGCGTTATTTGGGATAGGTCTTAACCGTGATCTGAATGACACATGGCAACAGATGATTCTAAGTATTAATGCTCAAAAGGGCTTAAAAATCGCAATCGACATTCCAAGTGGTCTCCATGCTAATACTGGGCAACCTTTGCCAGTCGCTATTCAGGCTGATTATACTTACACGGCACTGGGGCTTAAAACAGGTTTGTTTACCGGGCAGGGGAAAGCCTACACTGGGCGGGTGGAATGTATATCTGCAATTCCAACCGATGCTGAATTGAAACCTGTTGCTCAGTTATCTGATACTCACATCCATTTACCCAAACGTCAGGCCTTTGGACATAAGGGCAGCTATGGACATGTACTGGTGATTGGCGGTCATGCTGATATGGGCGGTGCGGTAATCATGTCAGCTGAAGCTGCATTTGCAGCAGGAGCGGGTAAAGTGACTGTTATTTGTGATGCTAAACATCATACGGCAATCCTTTCACGGGCACCAAATATCATGCTCAAAGATATGAATGCCCTAGATGAAGATCAGCGTGATAATCTGTTACAGCAAGTAGATGCCGTTTGTTTTGGTATGGGCTTGGGACGTGATCTCTGGGCTGAACAGCAGTATCAGTTCTGGTTTAGTGCCATTCAGCAATCTCAGCTGGAGATCGTACTAGATGCAGATGCGCTGTGGTTCCTGGCAAAGCGCCCAGAACAATTAAATCCACGAACTTATTGCACCCCTCATCCGGGCGAAGCAGCAACCTTATTAGGATATAAAACTCAAGATATCGAAGCTGACCGAATCGCTGCCATTCATACCTTACAGCAGAAATTCAAAGGACAGTGGGTCTTGAAAGGCTCGGGCAGTCTAATTCTGGAAGATCAGCTATATATCTGTACTGCGGGTAATCCGGGTATGGGCACTGGAGGGATGGGCGATGTACTGGCTGGCATGATTGCCAGTCTGAAAGCCCAGTTCCATGAGAATATTCATCTGCATGAAATCGTGACTTTACATGCCTTGGCCGGAGATGAGTTGGCAAAATATGGTCAGCGTGGTTTGCAGGCACAGGATATGAAACAAGCCATTTATAAAGTGGTTAATCTTTAGGGAAGTCATGATACAGGCCGCGAAACTGATTATTTTAGGAACAGTGTAGAAAGTAGGCTATCGAAATTGGTTTGCAGTTCAGGCAGTAGAACTGGAATTAAAAGGCTATGTACAAAATCTGCCAACTGCACCGGTAGAGGCTGTAGTGGTTGGAGATGAGAGAAAAATTCAAGAGATGATTATACGTAGTCAAAAGGGACTAATTTATGCAGATTTGGCTGATATTCAACAACTTGAATTAAATCCTGCTGAATATCAGTTTGAAAATTTTCAGATCAAATATTCATATAATGATTAACGACGTCTGCTGACACGGCTACGCCCACGTGCCATACCTCCAAGCGCATTTAACACAGCCATCTTGCTCATGCTACCCGAAGCATGGGCATGACAGATTGCCGCAGCCAAGGCATCCGCTGCATCCTGTTGGGGTTTGATGCTGAGGTTTAAAATTTTCATGACCATCATCTGTACCTGTTCTTTTTCTGCTGCACCGTAGCCTACCACAGACTGTTTGATCTGACGTGCCGTATATTCAGCGACTTGCAGATCCAGATTAACCAATGCTGCAATGGCTGCACCACGGGCCTGGCCGAGTTTCAGGGCAGAGTCCGGGTTTTGTGCCATAAAGACCTGTTCTACGGCCGCTTCTGTCGGACCATAGAATTTAACAATACGTTCAACCCCGGCAAAAATTCGCTTTAATCGCTCAGGCATTTCCGCAGTTTCCGTTCTGATGGTTCCTGCATCCACAAAAGACAGTTTGGAACCTTCTTTTTGAATAATGCCATACCCTGTAAGACGTGAACCTGGGTCAATCCCAATAATTAATGACATGCCTGCACTTTAAAAATAAAATAATGCCCATATTGTTACATAAGCGTATCAAAAAAGCTTGATCCTGATGAAGCAGTTGATTACATCCTTAATTATTGAATAGAGATTAGATTAATTTTCATGAAATTATTTCTTATTATCATTGCTGGCGTAATCCTGGAAGTATTTGTGTGGATTGGCGTGGGCGACCTCGTCGGGAGCATGTGGTACGTCTTTTTCTGGTTTGTGGCCGCATTCTTTATCGGTATGAACCTGATTCGCAAATATGCCACCGGACTCATGCCGCAGATGCAACAAATGCAAATGGGCCAGATGAGTGCTGATCCGGCCATGACCAATAATCTGCCAAAAATTCTGGCTGGTTTTTTCCTGCTGATTCCAGGTCTGATTACAGACGTGCTGGCGGTATTAATGCTGATCCCGGCTGTACAGCAGGCATTTAAAGCAGCGATGATGAAAGTCATGATGAAACGCCAGCAAGCCATGATGGAAAAAATGATGGGTGGCATGATGGGCGATATGGGCGGCGCTCAAGGTCAAAATCCGTTTGCAGAAATGATGCGTCAGATGCAGGAAATGCAAAATCAGCAAGGTGGTCGTGGCGATTCAACTATTATTGATGGTGAAGCACGTGAAGTGACGCCAGAGGCGAAAAAGATTGAAATGAAAGATGTGAATCCAAAATAATTTCGATTTACATTTATGCAGCCGGATCCCATGATTCGGCTTTTTTATGTGAGTAAATTAAGATAAAAGTACTGCGAAAATTTAAACAAAAGTTATAATGCTGCGGTTTTAGTCATCGCTAATAGAAGAAATATGTCTTTGTTGTTAACCATTTGTGGTTTGCATTTTATTGCTCAACTGAGCCCCGGACCGGACGTCCTGCTGATTGCACGAAGTGCAGCATCTACTAATCGTTCCAATACCTTAAAAATTATTGCCGGCATTTCGGCTGGGATTGTGGTTTGGGTGGTACTGACCCTGGCTGGTTTTACCGTGCTGATTGATCAATTCCCCTGGATTCAGCAAGTACTCATGATTGTGGGTGGAGCATTTCTGGCAAGAATGGGCTGGGCGATGCTCAAAGGCGGATTACAGGCATTTAAACAGCGCCATGAAGCCAGCGATGATCAAATAATGATGAATGAAGCGAAAAATTATTTTACTTTGGGTTTATTGACTAATCTGTCTAATCCCAAAACACTGATTTATTTTAGCAGTGTTTTTTCATTGGCCCTCAGCTCATCAGCTTCAGATTATCTGAAATCACAGCTGGCAGTGATTATTCCACTACAAACTTTCCTGACTTTTGCTTTGCTGATGCTACTCATCTCTCAGCCGAAAATCAAAGTGCTGTACCAACGTGCAGGCAACTATATAGATTTGATTTCGGGCATACTGTTCCTGATCTTTGCAATCTGGCTTTGGTATGACGCATTGGTTTTAATGAATTAAGAAGATCAATCCTGACGAGAGAGATCTTGGTCAACTAAAATAGGGGAAGCAGTAGTTTCCTCTTTTTTTTCATCTGTTTTTTGTGAAGAGTTATAACGGTTTGGTTTTAACGTGGCTTCTGTATTTTCTGAACCTTGATAACTGCGACTGCGGTTCGCACGTTCTCTTAAACCACCTTTGCGAATTAACTGCACCATACTCAAAACCTCTACAAGACTTGTATTATTGTAAATCAACTGGGCAGAGCATTGCGGAATTTCTAAGATATATACCTAGTCTTGCAAGAATCAGTGTTTATAAAATGATTTGGCCTGATACTGAATATCAGGCCCCTGAGGAAAATGAACCATGAAAATCATCACTGTTTGAATTAAGAAGATTGTTTTACTTCAAGTTGTAATGCATTGAAAATAGTGTCTTTGGTGGGTACATCCTGTTGGGCTTGTGAAGAGACATGAACCACTTTAAATACGACTGCTGCAGCTAAGCAGGCCAATAGGCACAACATCCAGAAACTATAAGGACTTCTGATGCTGTGTGAGCCACAATTTGGACATGAGGTATCGGTAGATGAAACAGCTTTATTGCAGCATGCACAATGATATTGATACTGCATATTCTTCTCCTTATTTTACTAGTTTTTATGGTTATTATTTTTAAACATCAATTTTGAATTGTGTGTTTATATTATGTGAGGAAATGTTTGTATTCGATAGTGCATAGTGAGGTTAAGCATGTAAGCAATTGTGGACAATGTTTTATCCAGAAAGAGTTTTAATTTATTTAAATTATCTGATGATGAACAGAATTCCCTTTAAAAATTCTCAACGACTCTATTCAAGCATATCGCCTATTTAATGTAATCTTTAAATAAAAACAGCCTGCATAAAGCAGGCTGTTTTTATTTAATTCAAATGATTACTGACCTGAACGGATGATGTAGTCAAAT
>NZ_MODX01000052.1:0-6654 GCF_001866125.1 Acinetobacter sp. LCT-H3
GACAAACCCGGTACGGTTCAGCCTTCTGCATGACCACACCATAGCGATTCAGATATGGAACCGTCAGACTTCCACCACCAATACCAAAGATTGCTGATGCAACCCCAATCACACTACCTGCAGCAACTTGTTGACCTGATGAGGGTAACGTTTTCGTTGGGTCAATTGCTTTTTTGGCACCTGTAAACATCGTATATGCGACCCAAATCAGAAATAAGCCAACAATGATTTGTAGATGTAATCCTGATATCAAACCAGCAACACCTGCCCCAAAAAAACAACCAATCGCCATAGGTGGCGCTAGATTTTTAAAAACAGGCCAAATCACAGCACCAGTTTTATGATGCGCCATCAATGAGCTAATCGAGGTTACAACAATGGTTGCCAAAGACGTGCCTAATGCGAGGTGCATAACCACATCGGGGTCATAGCCCATTTGGGTAAAGACAATAAAAAGCAGTGGTACAATAATCGTACCACCGCCGACACCAAACAGCCCTGCTGCAAAACCAGCAAAAGCGCCGATGACTAAAAAGGTTATAAGTTCCACAATAAACTAACTTTAAAAAGATAAAAGAATTAAGGCATTGAGTTAAGCGTGTTCCAACTGACCCACTTGATGATAAGCACGGTTAAAATACACCAGACTTTCTTCTTGATCGCTTTGTTGAACTTTAAGAATACGACACATGAAAACACTGTGTGTACCGACTTGCTGAATATCTTGAATCTCACAGTCAAAACTGACTAATGCATCTTCCAAAATCGGCGAGCTTGTTTCTAACGTGCTCCAATCACCTAGTTTGAAACGATCTTCTGAGCTAAACTTACTTGAAGCAAATGCGTTAGAAATTTGCTCATGCTGTGTACTCAGCACATTGACCGCCAAGACTTTATTTTCAACAAAATGGGCATGTGAACGGGAGGATTGATTCATACAGACTAATAACGTTGGCGGTGTATCCGTCACGCTACATACGGCAGATGCGGTAAATCCATGCATACCTGCTTCACCCGCAGTCGTAATAACATTCACTGCTGTGGTGAGTAAGGACATTGCATTTCTAAAGTCTGTTGCTTCAATCATCTCTTTCATCTCAAATGTACATATCACGTGCTCATGCATAAAGCAGAACAAATGTTCTTGTGATAATTTGTTCTGCTTCGCACGAGACTACGTTTGATTAAGCTTCTAGCTCTTTACGAACAATGGCAGCACCTGCGCTTAAAGCTTCAAGTTTGCCACGTGCAACTTGACGAGATAGCGGTGTCATACCACAGTTAGTTGAAGGATACAGTTTATCTGCATCAACAAATTGCAATGCTTTGCGTAGAGTATTTGCTACTTCCTCTGCAGTTTCCACTTGAGTGGTTGCCACATCAATTGCACCCACCATCACTTTCTTACCACGGATCAATTCGATTAAATCCATTGGTACACGTGAGTTTTGGCATTCAAGTGAAATAATATCGAGCTTAGATTGTTGTAGTTTCGGGAATGACTCTTCGTATTGACGCCATTCATTACCTAAAGTTTGTTTCCAATCTGTATTGGCTTTAATGCCGTAACCATAGCAAATATGAACTGCAGTTTCACATTTTAGACCTTCAAGTGCACGTTCTAAGGTTGGTACACCCCAGTCATTTACTTCATCAAAGAATACGTTAAACGCAGGTTCATCAAATTGGATAATGTCTACGCCTGCTGCTTCAAGTTCTAAAGCTTCTTGGTTCAAAATTTTGGCAAATTCCCAAGCCAGTTTTTCACGGCTCTTGTAGTGTCCGTCAAAAAGTGTATCAATCATGGTCATTGGACCAGGCAACGCCCATTTAATTGGCTGATTGGTTTGGCTACGTAAGAATTTCGCATCGTCTACAAACACGGCTTTTTTACGAGAAACATCACCCACAACAGAAGGTACACTCGCATCATAACGATTACGAATACGCATCGTTTCACGCTTTTCGAAATCCACACCTTCAAGATGCTCAATAAAGGTGGTCACGAAATGCTGACGGGTTTGCTCGCCATCACTCACGATATCGATACCCGCAGTGACTTGCTCATGTAATGATAATTTCAAAGCATCACGTTTAGCTTCTAATAATTCTTCGCCTTCAAGCTTCCATGCAGACCATAATTTTTCAGGTTCAGCTAACCAAGACGGTTTTGGCAAGCTACCCGCAGTTGAAGTTGGGAGTAAAAGTTTCGGTTGTGTAAGCGCCATGTCTAATCTTCTTTGTCTAAATTCGTAAATCTGTTTATCAATTTAATGGATTAAGCAGCTGTTTCGACTTCGAAATTTACAGCCCATTCATTTAAAATGTCTTGATAAGGCTTAATGAAGTTTTCTTCCGTCCATTTACCTTGTTTAACTGCAAGCTCACCACGTTCCACACGGTCATAGACCACACGTGTAAGTGAATAATCGCCATAGCTTAGACTTGGTTGATACACCACACCTGCAGGAGAGTTGGTGTTGTAAATTTCAGGACGATAGATCCGTTGGAAACTTTCCATGGTCGCAATAGCACTGATCAATTCAAAATCAGTATAATCACGGACTAAATCGCCAGCGAAATAGAATGCTAATGGTGCATTACCACCTTCTGGTTTAAAGTAGCGTACACGTAAACCCATTTTGGCAAAATATTCATCGGTACGTGAATATTCATCATTTTTGTATTCCACACCCAAAATAGGATGTACGTTGGCTGTACGGAAATACGTTTTAGAGGTTGAAACGCTTAAGCAAATGACAGGTTGTTTTTTAAATTCTGCTTTAAATACATCTGAATTGACTAAATGTTGATAAAGCTTGCCATGTAGATTGCCAAAATCTTCAGGTTTTTCACCTACACCACAACCCAATTGTGGCAATACCACACTGAAGTCGTAATCACGCACATAAGATGAGAAGCTATTGCCGATCATGCCTTCAATACGCTCACCTGTTTGATGGTCAATCACAACACTTTTAAGTGTTTCAATAAATGGGAAAGTTTGACCATTACCTTCAATATCAATTTCCGCAGAAATAATGTCAATCTCAAGTGAATAGCGATCACCTTTCGGGTTATCAACGGTTGCCAAGCTATTAAAACGGTTGTTGATCATCGCAAGGGTACGACGCAAGTTTTCTTCACGGCTTTCCCCACGTGCCAAATTGGCAAAATTTGTGGTTAAACGTGTGCTTTCTGCTGGCGTGTAGTTTTCATCAAAACGGATACGTTTAATTGAACACTCAAATGCTGTACTCATGGAGATTGCCACCTAAAAATTTTATAAAAAGCTAAATTTCTGAATGGCTGTATTTAAACGTGAATAAGAAAGTGAGTAAAACGATATAAATTCAGCTTAAGATGAGAAATACTCATCTTAATAAATTAAAGATTCTGAGGATTTTTAGTTATTCAGTAAGTTAAGCGGCTATCTAAAATCTTTATCTGAAATTGATAATGTTTTTTGCAACTCTACCAAAGATAATAAATCTCCAACTATCAAGTATGTGTAAATAACATAACGATCAGCTTCTTGCCTAACTCAATATTACTAATAATTTCTTCACTTAATTTTAAAGCTTCATTCAATGACTCTTGATTAACTTGCAATGTTCTGCTTCCAAAGCATTATTGTAGTTATTCTCTTATATACTTTAGTTCTTATTAAATTTCAATTAGTGAATTTCTTTCATCTTAACCTTAGAAAATATCAGTATATCAAATCCTTACTATCTAATTAAATCGTTAAAATATAGGGTTTAGATTTAAACCCATATAACTATGTCAAACAAACTTGAACGTCAGAAATTGACTCTCCCAGCAGGTCACGACAAGCTTCTGCTTCACTCCTGCTGTGCACCATGCTCGGGTGAAGTGATGGAAACCCTAATTGAATCAGGCATCGACTTTTCGATCTTTTTTTATAATCCCAATATTCACCCTGTCAAGGAATATGAAATCCGTAAGGAAGAAAATATTCGCTTTGCAGAAAAACATAATATTCCTTTTATTGACTGTGATTACGATACAGACAATTGGTTTGCACGTGCCAAAGGCATGGAAAATGAGCCAGAGAAAGGTATTCGCTGTACCATGTGTTTTGATATGCGCTTTGAACGCACTGCCCTTTATGCAGCTGAAAATGGCTTCAGCCTAATTAGTAGCTCATTGGGTATCTCTCGTTGGAAAGATATGAAGCAGATCAATGATTGTGGGCATCGTTCTGCTTCACATTATGAAGGTATCACCTATTGGGACTACAACTGGCGTAAAAATGGTGGTGCTGTTCGTATGCTTGAAATCAGCAAGAAGGAAGAATTCTACCAACAAGAATATTGTGGCTGTGTATACTCCTTACGTGATACCAACCGTTGGCGTATGAGCCAAGGTCGTGATCGCATCAAATTGGGCGTGAAATTTTATTCGAATGCCATGGATGATGAAAGCTAAGCTTCAGTCGCCAGATACCAATTTTTCCAGGAACTGGTTCCACGGACTTCAATGGGTACAGTTGGAATCAGTTTTTCTTTTAGAACGTCAGTCTGTCCCACGGCTTTGGCAAGTCGGGCTTTCACAGAATGAATGCATTCACGATCTCCAAACTCACAGCGATCCAATGTCGTACCACCACAAGGACCATTCGCCAATCCTTTGGGACAAGTTTCAGGGCAAATATATAAAGTATCTCCTAACCTACATTGACCACAACTTTCACAACCCACGATCCCTTGCTTAGAGATAAATTCAGTTTTTAACAATGCTTTTGCTGCAGGCGCATTTTCCCAGAATGAGGCTTTAAAAATAAAATGCCCCACACCTTTGGCAATTTTGGACTCAAATAGAGCCTTGTGCATGAAATGCAATTGCTGATATTTAATAAGCTGGCTAGAGGATAGTTGGCGGGAATAATAAGCTAATTCTGGCACGAGTTCATTTTTAGTCTTCACTTGCCACAGTGCATTCCAGAGTGCTTCGAGTTCCTGTAAACCATAATGTCGATATTGTTCAATATATTTTTCTAAAAGCTTTTGCTCTTCAGGCTTATGGCATGCTGAAAGATGCACACCTGCAAAACTCAAATATTTACACATCAATATTTGTATAGCACAACGTTTATAAGCATTCTCAGTTCGTCCATCCTGTTCTTCCTGAGCCAACACTCGTAACATGTGTGGTGTAATCACAATTCCTGCGACCTTATGTTTCACCATAAAATTGGCACGTGCCAAACTAAGTGGCATAACACAAGCAAGTATATTTTGTGGGTATCGATGACGATTTAAAAAAGCCTTGGCTTGTTTTAAAGCCTCCATATCGTAACCCAACTGGGTAACGATAAAGTCTGCTCCTGCTTTAATCTTTTTGTGAAGTTTTAAATATTGTGCATCACGTTCAGCTTCAGCATATTTAAAGGGATTAAAAGCTACACCAATGTGAAATCCACCATAACACTTTGCGGCCATGACCGCATTTACAGACTCTAAATATCGGGTGCGATTCGTTCCATCTTGACCATTTGTATGCCCTTTTAACTTATCACCTGTGAGAAGCAGTAAATTTTTCTGTCCCGAAGCTTGAATTGATTTTAAGAAGGTCTCAAAATCAGTAATATCCCGACCTTTCCCTGAATAATGGATGATTTTTTCCACTGATGAAGGAAATGTCTTCGCACATTCAAGTGGTGCCAAATCACTATCGGCATGCACTCGATCTGCCAAAGTGATCGCACATGGAAATTCTGCTAAAGACATTGGTACAGCAATGCCTTTAGCAGAACTTAAATATTCCAACAAAATACAAAACTGATTGTGCTTAAAATGGGAAGCAAGCTGTGACATAAAATAAAGTTCAAATAAAAATGATTGAAGCAGGTCGCTATTATATTCGACCTAACAGAATCAGCCCGATTAATCTTAATCAGGCTGATATAGAAAATTTTAGTCAACAATTATGCAATGAATCTATTCACTACATTCAATCAGGCAACTTTCTCATGAGATTCTCGCTCTAATGTGAAATGAAATGCCTATTCTTCAAGAATATTTTGATACGGCTTAATGAAGTTCTCTTCTGTCCATTTACCTTGCTTAAGATTCAATTGAACACGTTCAACACCGTCATAAATTTTACGAGTTAAGAGAAATCATCATTGTGAACAGACTATTTCTCTAAGTTGATTCATCACAACATGTAATTTATAGCCATAGAACCGGCCCATTGAGCTTTTACCACGAGATGCAATTTTAGATAATGATTTATGGCGGTGAATAGGTTTGTGCAACAAAGCCTATTCTAATTAAAACTTGGATTTCATAACCATTAATTTACAGTACAACTATCAATAAAATCACCCCACNCTAATTAAAACTTGGATTTCATAACCATTAATTTACAGTACAACTATCAATAAAATCACCCCACCATTGCATCATTTCCATACGCTGATTAAAATATTCTGCATGATTATAACTTGCACGGGTTTTATTTTTATCAGTATGAGATAGCTGTGCTTCAATCCAATTTGATTGAAATAAACCGGATTCATTTAATATGGTACTAAATGTCGATCGTAACCCATGAGAAGTTAATTCATTTTTAGTATATCCCATTTTTCTGATAATCAAGTTCAGGGGGCTTTGTTGCACAAAGATT
>NZ_MODX01000053.1:0-5987 GCF_001866125.1 Acinetobacter sp. LCT-H3
CAAACCCGGTACGGTTCACTTCGTACCCCCCGGCCTCTAGAACGCCTTCGCTCGCGATACCTGGCTCGACATCAAGCTCAATTTGAAAGTTCCTGCACTATCCGTCGTCCTGATATGCTCGACCAGCATGATGGGCGATTCGAGCGGGACCGCTTCCGTCCCAATCGAGGCTCGGTTACCTTAGAGCATCGGCTCGGCGCTACAGGAGGCGCGTGCGGCCTCTGCCTGGCGGTGAAAGCACTTTGGGCCATGTCGCCTGGATAGCGGCCAATCGTCAGCATCTGCTCCGATGTCGGCCAAGGTGCAGTCGCCATCTTTGAACGCCGCGAATTGGAGATCAACGCCATGACAGCGATCCGCGTGCAACTGCCGGAGATGCAATATGACAACTGATGTATTGCTGTACACCACGAATTGGTGCCCGTTCTGCCGCCGAGCGAAGGCGCTCCTCAAGGAAAAGGGCGTGCGATGGAAGGAGCTCGATATTGAGGCGGATCCGGCTCACCGGCAGGCCATGGCGGAAGCGTCGGGGCGAAGCTCCGTGCCGCAGATCTTCATCAATGGCACCCTTATCGGTGGCTCCGATGAGCTATTCGCGCTCGATGTCAGAGGCGAGCTCGACAAACTTCTCGGGCGCAACCCGCCTGCCACCTGAGGAGGTGCGGCTTGGGGCAGCCAGCCCGCGAGCCTTCGCCGGTTGATGAATACAAAAGGAGAGTCCGTTGGTCTCAGCCATCTGGAAAGACACTACTATCGCCACAAGCGACGAAACAGTCATCGTCGAGGGAAATCACTACTTCCCACCGTCAGGAGTCGACCTGAGCCTGCTTGAGATGAGCCCGCACACATCTGTCTGTCCGATCAAAGGCGCCGCGCGCTTCTTTCATGTTCGCGCGGGTGACGCGCTCAACGTGAACGCCGCTTGGACCTATCCCGCCCCCACTCCGGATGCCGAGGGTATCCGGGATTACATCGCTTTCTGGAAAGGCGTGGACGTTGCCTAGCAGACTGGACGGACGACTTCGCTGATAGCCATGCGGGCGCCGACATCTCAATTATCCTGCCCACCCCGGGCCTCGTCGGCTGCAGGAATCTGCCCGGCACCTTAGCGCGACCCGGCACTGGCGGTCTCGCACCCGCCGCGCCTCTGTTCTATCAATAAGGATGGATGACATGGAGCATTCCGAGTTCGATGCCGCTTTCGCGAAGCTTGCGGAGGGATACAGAGAAGGGACTTATGAAGGCCGGCGTTTCAGCTTGATCGTCCGGCGATCTGGGGACGGACGTCGCAACAGTCTGTTCGCCAGGGAGTTGGACGGGACTGACATTGTCAGCTTCAACCTCTTCCGCGTTACATCAGATAGGACATTGTTGAAGCCGTGCGAAATGTCCGCCGAAAAGGTCGTAGCGTTCGTGCTGGAGTTCCGACCGGACACCTGACGGGCAGAAGAAGATCCCGGCCAACCGGCGCGCCTGCGACGGCCGGCTATCTAAGGCTGCGCAAGCCTATAGCCGCAGCTCATTGCACTTCGTCTGGCGAGGAATTCAACATCGATACGTCGCCATCCGCGGGGATATCGGTACAGGCGCCCGTGTAAGCCAGATTGAGAAATCCTAAGCGATGACTAACACCAATGACGCCACCCTTCCGACACATTCTATTCTTGAGGAATGCACAGCGATGGCTGTCGTCAACGCTCTGAAGATTATTCTGAAGAACAGCTACGCGATCTACCTTAAGACAAAAAATGCCACTCGGGCGCATCCCGCCCCTACTTCAGGGACTTTCACTTGCTTCTCGCTCTGTCACTCACAGCATCGGCACGCCCATGACGCATGGTATCCAGGCCTCATAATTTTCCCATATAACCTTCTTGTCTTTTGCGCACCCAGAAAGACTCGAGGCTTTAACTGGACAGATGAGCCCTCGAGGGTAGTGTTCACCTGATTGGCTTTCTCATATCTGATGTTGATTCGCACAGTGTGCCAACCAGGTGATAGTTTCAAAAAACCTGCGCTTCAGAGCGAATTAGACGATCTTCGATAAGAGCGATCCGCCTCAAAATCCAAAACATCTAACATTGTCCTAGAGCCATATTTGTACCTAGTACTATGGCGCTCCCATTAACACATTTGATGATGCACAGAAAACTTAGCTCATGATAGCTTTCAGCTAACAGCTATTCGGAAGCCCGAAAGGATTCAACCGTTTAAGCGTGAACCGTCGATTATAAATACTTTCGTAAGTTAGCTTTAAAGGACGCTTTTAGTCCTTGTAAATACGCATTACGACTCCACAGCTACCAAATCCATACGGCGCCAGCAACCATTAAAACACCCGACACTACTAAAACAATAGTAGAGGCGCGATTGCTGCCTTTCAAAGTATGACCAACACCCACATCCATAACTAGGTGTCGAATTCCGGCTACGAGATGATAAATAAATGAAGAGTATACCAACCAGAAACTAACTTTGCCGAAAGGTGAAGAAAAAATCTCCTTGACTTCATTAAAACCCTTTTCTGACTCCAACGATTTGCTCAGCATATACAGTATCAGTCCCAGAAAAATAAAGAGCATAATTCCTGAAATCCGGTGCAGAATCGATGTAAGCGCCGTGAGAGGAAGCTGAATGGTTCGAATATCAAGATTAACCGGCCGCTTTTTATTCATTTTGACTCCAGTCAACAATTCTAGTGGGGGATTTCAGTTTTCGATCTCATTCATCATAGCAGCTGTAACAAAAATAAAGAAGCATGGACGACTCTCAATGAGTTTATTTCGCTATGGTTTAGACTATGTTCAAATGGCGATTCAGCGTTTAATTGGTTTTGGGAAAAAAGAAGAGTTTAAGGAAATTTTGGCAATTTTAAGAAGGCAGAATCCTGATAGGATAAGGGTTCTGTGAAATTTGTCGTGTACAGAGCTAAAAAATATTAAATCAAAAGAGCTTTATAGATTAGGTGAGTCTTTACAATTTTCAGGAATAGCTTTTGATGATGAAAAAATGAAGTTAGGTGAAAAGCTACCTGATTACTGTGCACCAAGACTCGCTTTACCTGGGAACATTGAAAAATTAAAAAAATAACTTATCCGTCATTTTAATTCTACAGGCTTAATATATTACTTCATAAAGAACGAGGCTTAGTCCTCGTTCTTTATGGATGATTTTTCAAATCATTCAACATAGCATCACGCAGAATTTTGTTCATTCGTGTCTGATAGCCTTTACCTTGAGCCTTTAACCACTGCATAACATCGGCATCAATGCGAACAGTTGTCACTTGTTTAGTTGGCTTATAAAACGGATTTTGAACTGCATTTTTCCAAAAGCTCTTATCAAGTTCAGGAATATCCGAAAAGTCTATTTCACTGTCTGGACGTTTAGCTAACGCTTCCAGTCTTGCCTTTTGTTCTTCAGACAAAACAGGAGGATTATTCAAATCCATTTTGTAGGTAACGGTTTTGCTCATATTGTTTCCTCTCTTTTTTCTCTGCCTGTCGTGCTGAAATAATACGGATATGATCTATCCCATTATGGTCTTGTACTGTGTGGGCCACCAATAAAACAGCTTGCCCATGTACCATACCTATCGCTTGCCAACGATATTCACCATTTTCAAAGCGATCCTGTTTGAAGACGGCATGAGCATCATAAAAAACCAAGGTTGCATCTTCAAAAGCTACACCATGTTTTTTGAGGTTTGTTTCTGCTTTATGCTCATCCCATGAAAACTCAATTTCCATAGTTGCATCGCTTTTTGTTAATATAAAAATGTTAATACAAAATTGTAAATTTTGCAAAGTTGTTCCATTTTTTATTGGCAAAATATTACAGAATCGAACATAAAAAAGCCGACTTGTTTCAAAATCGGCTTTTTGGGCATCTTTGGATTTTTCTTGTTTTATTAAGTAATTGATATTTAAATTAATATACAAGTGTATTGCGTATAACCGCCATTATGTTAAATGGAGGGAAAATCTATTTTTAAAGTGATAAAATTATTGTAGTTATTTTTTGTATCCAAAACCCAATACCAGTAAGCCTAATCTTGCACACCGTATTTTCCCATATCTGTTGAAAAACATGGTCATCGATCACTCTAATCAAGTCTGGTGTACAGATATCAGTGTGCCGCAGCAAGCGGCGTAAGAGATGAGGGTATGGCCCCTCGCTATCGGCTTGCAGGAGCAGGTAGCAAACCACCATAAGCGGCTTGGATCAAAAGTCCCGGTCGTGAGCGTTATGGAAAAGGCGTTGTAAAGGCGTCAGGTAAGAATTAGGAAGGCGAACACCAGTGAACTGCCGTTCAAGTGTCGAAAGTACTCAAATGACATCAAAACCGGGGATGGATGTTGCCCCGCGATCAGTTTGGCCGTTACCTGCTTACGGGCCATTCGGTGTCCGGCGTAGAGGCAGCGCGATCCTAATTCAGGCTTTTACGTTGAACTGCGGGAACCTTCGGTGGCGATGTCAAGCGAAAGGTACAAGCTCAAAAGGCAAGGCCGATAATAGCAATGCGTCACCAAGGGGCGGAGCAGCTCGTAGTAGTGTTGAAGTTACTGTAATGGTAATGGAGCGAAGGGGCTGCATTATCCAGGTCTGCGGTCTTGTCAACTGCACAAGCAGGAGGAACAAGGCTTTATGACCAAACCATTTAACATTCCTAAAGCGTTAATTTGGGAGGCATTCAAGAAAGTCAAAGAGAATGGCGGTGCTGCAGGCATCGATCATGAATCTATTGAGCAATTCGAACACCACTTAAAAGGCAACCTGTATAAACTATGGAACCGACTTTGTTCAGGCAGTTATTTTCCACCGCCAGTCAAAGGTGTTCCGATTCCAAAGAAATCAGGTGGGGTACGTATGTTAGGCATTCCAACAGTAGCGGATCGAGTAGCACAAACAGCTGTCAAGCTTATATTGGAGCCACAGATTGATCCTCTATTTCATCCAAACTCTTATGGATATCGTCCAGGGCGTTCTGCCCATGATGCGATAGCTGTGGTGAGACGACGAAGTTGGGAGTATGACTGGGTTGTGGAATTTGATATCAAAGGTCTATTTGATAACATTGATCATAATCTACTCATGCGTGCACTTAAGAAACACTGCGAAATTCCATGGATTCTTCTCTATGTAGAACGCTGGTTAAAAGCACCTATGCAAAATGTAGATGGTCAAGTTTTAGAAAGGAATCACGGCACACCGCAAGGTGGAGTTATCAGTCCTCTATTGGCTAATTTATTTATGCATTATGCTTTTGACATGTGGATTACCAAGAATCTTGCGAGTGTAAGATTCTGCCGCTATGCGGATGATGGAGTAATTCATTGCCGAAGTTTATCTCAAGCCAAACTTGTTTTACAAAAGATTGGTGCACGATTTCGTGAATGTGGACTCGAATTGCATCCAGATAAGACAAAGATTGTTTATTGCCAAGATGTGAATCGTCGCCAAGCATATCCAGATGTTCAATTTACTTTTCTCGGGTACACGTTTAGGCCCCGTAAGGCTGTGGACAAGTATAAAAGAGTTTATGTAAATTTCTCTCCTGCAGTCAGTCGTGATGCACTTAAAACAATGCGACAGACTATTCGGAAATGGCATCTACATCTGATGTGTAATCGCGAATTAAGTGATTTATCTGCAATATTTAATCCAATTCTTCAAGGTTGGCAGCAATACTATGGTCGATTCCATGGTTCAGCAATGTCAGCGATCTGGCAACACATGAATGCTTATCTTATACGCTGGATGAGGCGTAAGTATAAAAACTTGGCCCGTCATAAAAGACGGGCTAGATATGCCTTAGGGCGACTTGCGCGTGATTTTCCAAATGCCTTTGTGCACTGGAAAATGGGATGTTTACCATCGGTTGGATAATGGGAGCCGGATGAGCTGAGAGGTTCACGTCCGGTTCTGCGAGGGGCTAAGGGTGAGATTCCCTTGGTCTACTCACCCGTACATTCCTATGGCTAAAG
>NZ_MODX01000054.1:0-5104 GCF_001866125.1 Acinetobacter sp. LCT-H3
TAAATGTCAACAGACCCTAGTTACACTTATCCAAATAGTACGACGGTGGCATTGAATACTGAAACGACATATGACTGGAATGCAGAAGAAGCCACAGTTCCTGTCAACTTGACTGTGACCAAAGTGATTCGCCTAAATGGTCAGGCCATTAGTGTGGGCGGTGGTGCTCGATATTGGGTTGATGATACTGACGGCAGCCCGAAAGGTTGGGGGGCACGTTTGGTCGCATCCTTTGTTTTCCCGAAATAATCAATTGAGTCTGTATTGATTAGAGTGACATTCAATGGATTTAAACTATATGCTTGAATTCGTTGGGTACTTTTTATTTAACGAAGTAGCAAAACCAGAAGTCATACAATATGGCTTCGACTTTTGTCTCTTAACTCGGTTGGAGGAACGCCAAACCAGCTTTTAAAGTTGCGACTGAAAATAGATAATTCTGCATAGCCCAACTGTAGAGCAATATCTGTCAAATTCACATTGCCTGCATCAAGCATACGAAGCGCTTCTTTTTTTCGGACATTTTCGAGTATATCTCGATAGGTTGTTCCTTGCATTTTTAAAGCGCGCTGAAGCTTTTTCGGATGCATTCCCATACAGAGTGCGATATTTTCAATGCTGCAGTCTCCTGTCGCCATCAGCATGCGGACTGAACTCTCTATCAGTGCGGTATTGTCTTCAGTTTTGGTGCTGCTTTGTGTTTCAAGCTGCTGTACGATTAGTTGATTAATGGCATCTTCATTAAAATTATAGGGTTTATAGCTTAAAAAGCTTGCGGGAAAATAAAGCGCATCCTCATCGGTTTCAAATTCCACTGGACAGGAAAAATGTGCTTGGAAAGTTTGAGCTCCTTTTTGTGGTGGTTTTTGCTTGAAGCAAATTTTTTCTGCATGCCACTGTGGGCCAATCAAATCTTTTAAAATATTCGCGACAAGGCAAATGGCCAGTTGTGATTTTTGTGGTACATCGGTGTTGTATTCACTTAAACGCACAAAGTTCAGCTTACAGAACAGAGCATTATGTTGCGAGACGTGAAAGACAACGCCTTCAGCATGTAAATAGACATACTTTTGCGCCACGCTTAAGGCTTCAAGTATGCTCGTTTGTCGGGACATATAGACGCCAATCAAACCGATTGTGCTAATATTTTGGAGTGCGCCGAGTTTTAAACCGAAGCAGTCATCCTGACAGGCTAAGGCCGCTTTTTCCAATAAATTTAAATAATGATCATAATGAATAAATGAATCTGGATCGCGGAGTAAAGCAGGTAAAATCCCGATCTCTTTCAAGATTCCTATAGGGTTTATGCCATAACTACGGACTAAGTCTTCAAAACCGCCGAGGCTGGCTGCACGAATATAACTTCCCATTACAACATTCCGTGTTGTCCTAAAAGATCAATTTAGTGTCCTAAAAAGTCAAGCATAATTCAAGTCATTTGTTAAAGTAGGATAAGAGATTATCTCAACCAACATAGAAAAGAAGTATTGAATCACCATTTTTAGCCGTGAAAGGAAAAGCATATGCAACTTACGGTTCAGTCTCATATCGAGCAAACAGTGATAGAACAGACATTGCACGATTGTTTTCAATTACAGCGCAAAAGCTTTCATCAGCAAGGCATTGAAACGATTGAACAACGCAAGCAACATTTACTGAATTTAAAAGCATTGATTAACAATCACCGTGAAGCAATTATTGACGCCTTGAATCGTGATTATGGAAATCGTTCACGCCATGAAACCTTATTAGCAGAAATTATAACTGTCACGGATGACATAAACGGCAGCATCAAACACTTGAAACACTGGACCAAAGTACAAAAACGACATGTCGATCATAGCCTGTATTTTGGTGCAAAAAACCGTGTGATTCCGCAGCCGCTGGGGGTGATTGGAATTATTGTGCCGTGGAATTTCCCCATCAATTTGATGTTCTCGCAATTATCTGCTGTGTTTGCTGCGGGAAATACCGCTATGGTTAAAATGTCTGAAAATTCAAGACATTTGGCTGAATTACTGATTGAGTTAAGTCCCAAATACTTTAAAGCGGAAAAATTACAGATTTTCGATGAGACTGGTGAAGTAGGCATCGCATTTTCAAAATTGCCGTTTGACCACCTGATGTTTACTGGCTCTGGTGCGACAGGGCGTAAAGTCATGGCTGCTGCAGCACAGAACTTGACGCCAGTGACTTTGGAGTTGGGTGGTAAATCTCCTGCGGTGATTGATCCTGAATACCCTATTGAGAAAGCTGTAGAACGCATTATGTTTGTGAAACAGTTTAATGCGGGGCAAATTTGTACCAATGTCGATTATTTATTTGTACATGAGTCGAAGTTACAAGCTTTTATTCAAGCCGCGGCAGCGTGGGTTCAGGAACATGTGCCTGATATTCATAGCAAAGATTATACTTCTGTGATTGATGAGCGTGCATTTCAGCGCTTAGTGCATAGCTTGGCAGATGCTGAAGCCAAAGGGGCCAGTTTGATTAATTTAAATCAGCAAGAACCAGATGCTGCGACACGAAAATTTCCACTGACTTTGGTATTGAACAGTAATGATGAGATGGAAATTGATACGCGTGAAACCTTTGGTCCGATCTTGATGGTCAAAACCTACCAAAAGCCTGAAGAGGTAGTAGACTATATTGTGCAGCGTGATCGTCCATTGGCTTTTTATCCATTTAGTAATAACAAAAGTTTAATCGATTTTTATATCAGCAGAGTTATGTCGGGCGGGGTTTCGGTCAATGATGCCTTATTTCATGTCGGGCAGCATGACTTACCCTTTGGTGGAGTCGGTGCCAGCGGGATGGGGCACTATCATGGTTATGAAGGCTTTTTGACTTTTTCTAAAATGCGCCCTGTATTTTATCAGGCGGGTTTTTCGAGTTTGAAGTTTCTCGCGCCACCGTATGGAAAATTTGCCAATTGGCTGTTGAATTTATTGATTCGCATGAAGTCATAAGCGCTTAAATTTTAAAACCTCAACATCACTTTTCACTTCAAGATGGATATTTTGAAGTGAAGGAATTAGTGTATTTAAAAACAGAAAAATAAAACTATTAAAGGAGTTAATAGTATGAATAATAAAGATTTTGATTATGATCAAATCGTGATTGGCTCAGGCTTTGGTGGATCGGTCAGTGCTTTACGCCTCAGTGAAAAAGGCTATAAAGTCCTGATTTTGGAGAAAGGCTTACGCCGTGAAGACAAGGATTTTCCAACCACCAATTTAGACACAAAAAACTATTTGTGGCGACCTGAACTGGGATTCAGAGGTACGATGCAATTTACTTTCACCAGTAAAACCACCATTTTGCATGGGGTGGGCGTTGGTGGGGGCTCACAAATTTATGCCAATGTACATTTAATTCCACCTGATGCAGTTTTTGAGTCGGAGGCATGGACCAAGATTCGTAAAGACTGGAAAGACACCTTAAAGCCGTTTTATGGTCTCGCTCAACGTATGTTGGGTACAGCGAATAATACTTATACCAATATTGCAGACGACACGTTAAAAGAAGTTGCGAGTGAAATTGGATATGCAAATTCATTTAAAACGGTGAATACGGGGGTCTTCTTTTCGCAAGTAGCTGGTCAAGAAGGACAATTAGCGAAAGATCCGTATTTCAATGGAGATGGACCAGATCGTAACTCCTGTATTTATTGTGGCAGTTGTATGTTGGGCTGTCGTAATAATGCCAAAAACACCCTCATGAAGAATTACCTGTATTTTGCTGAACGTAATGGGGTAGAAATTCGTCCAAGTTCTGAAGTCCTCAAAATTATGCCATTGAGTGAGGATGGTGGTGAAGGCTATGAAATCATTATCAAAGAAACTTTAGGTAAGAATGTTCGTCAATATAGTTTGCGCAGTCGTGGGGTAGTGTTATCTGCAGGGGTGATGGGTACGGTACCGATGTTGTTAAAAATGCGGGATCAGTATAAGACTTTACCCAATATTTCTTCATTGCTGGGACAGGAAGTTCGGACGAACTCGGAAACTCTGACCACAGTGAACAACACAGATAAAAAACTGGATGATGGGGTAGCAATCAGCTCTTTTATTTCGGTCGATGCAGATACCAATATTGAGGTCACACGGTTCCCTGAAGGTGCGGATGCTTCATGGATTTATATTCCATACGTGCCGATGGTGACCGGTCAGGGCTTTATGCGCTTTATGAAGTTTGTGTTCAATACACTGTTACATCCCTTAAAAACCTTTAAAGTACTGCGTTATAAGGGTAAAGCCAAAGACTCTATCATTTTATTGGTGATGCAAAAGTCTGAAGCATTCATTCATTTTGAATGGCGTAGAAAGTGGTATCGACTGTTCAAAAATAGTATCACTGCTGTGCAAAAAGAAGGGGACACGCCACTCACCGTTTCATTCCCTGCGGCTGAAGAAGCCACTAAAATGATTGCACAAAAGTTAGGTGGAGAACCTGGTTCTGCACTTACTGAAATTCTACTGGGAACGCCAACGACAGCACATATTATGAGTGGTGTCGCGATGGGCAATGACAAGTCGAATGGCGTTGTGGACTTCACTGGTCAAGTCTTTGGTTATCAAAATTTACGCGTATTAGATGGTTCGATTGTACCTGGGAATTTAGGTGTGAATCCCTCACTAACCATTACCGCACTGTCTGAATTTGCGATGAGTCAAATCCCAGTGTTCTCCGCAGAGCGGGCAGCAAAGATTCAGCGTATTGAATTTAGTCAGCCTTTGGAGGGACAGGTGTCTGACTTGAAGGGTACTGGTGATTTAGCCAGTGCATTAAGCAATGCTTAAAAAAGTGGATATGGTTTGGGCTGGTGATGGTGATGGTGTCTAATACGGCAAATTAGACAGCCCAAGCAATACAATCTTGAGATCATTATCCCTCTAACGCTGTATGACAGCGTTAGAGGGCGTTGCTGATTTTATGGGCTATAATTCAGAAATTCCTAAGCTAAGAAGAGAGCGAAAAGCTGTCTTACCTTTTTTACCGATCAATGAGTAATTGGGGGGCATTATTGAGTCTATTCATAAACCCAAAAGCCATGGTTTATTTTTTCTTGTTATAAAATATGACTAGGGTCTGTTGACATTTA
>NZ_MODX01000055.1:0-4838 GCF_001866125.1 Acinetobacter sp. LCT-H3
TAAAATCCTAGAACCACATCATGCGATCTTCCCAGGCCATTTCAATGATCCTTGACAGATCTGCTCCCGCATATTCAATTACTTTACGCACCACATACCTCTGCTTACTTTCATTTTTAAAATAAAAATTGAGCGATAAAATTTAACGCTACCTCTCTGTATCTGGGTCAGATCAAGTTGACCAGACTCATCTTAATAAAACGAAGATGAAGATTTTGTGATTTTTTACGTGGATTGTATGTTGTTGCTGTCCTATCGGGCCTTCGAGCTCAGCCTGTGGTCCAAATACCTGTATTCAATCCATGTTGCAAAGCGACTGAAGCAATTGAAACGTCCGGTGCTTTACAAGCCTGAACGATCTGCTGTTTAAATTCAGCACTGCATGTTCTTCGTTTTTTCTCAAGAGATGTGATGGATGTCTGGTTATTTGTAGTCATAAATTTAGTCCCCACTTGTTTTTAAGTAGGGACTAAATTAAGGCTTATAGGATGAGTTCATAAGGTGTGTTCAGCGAACGCTTACGTTTTGAATAGATTTAAGAAATTAGGCAGACCTCATACCCAAGTTGTCACTTGAATTTGTATAACTTAGGGAAGATCTATATCTAAAGCCTTTATGCAACAGAGTCGTTTTTATCCTAGGGTCCTTACCACTTGTATTCTTTACGAACATATATCTAAAAAAGTGTAGCAAGTTGCTACACTTTTCGCTAGATCAGCTCTTTACCAAAAATATCATTCAGTCTTTCACGAATACTTTGAACGAATTCCGGATTGTTTTTAAGTTTATGCTTCATATTTCGTTTAAAGTCATTCAGCCCCATACCAATTTCAGCAAAATCCATTTGGAATAAAGTGTCATTAATGACAATATTTGCTTGAGAGTCAGTGAGGCATCCTACTTTTTTAAACCACTTCTTGAACTGCTGATAATTTTCATCATTATTAAAAATATACCAAGAACGTACATTCGTATCGAATTTAGCCCCTAATTCTTTTACGGATGCATTGTCTTCAAATGGAACATCAAGATAGATTTTTTCGATCACTGCAATTTCATCCAGTGCCTTATCAGCAATCCGATGATGCAGTTTAAAATTCACACCTACAATTGGACGGCCTTTCTTAACGGTTTCATACTCTAATTGTAGATCTGTATTTTCGTTAATTTCTGCCACTATTTTGTCTAATACATAGCGTCTAAAATCTACCCAGCGATCATATTTGGTTTCATTAATATCAATCAGTGCTTTCAAGTTTTCCAAAAGTAATGGCACTTCATAACTCTTTTGGTTGGCGTACTTGAATTCGTTTTTAATGAAATACGTATAAAGACTCATACTGGCAACAGAATCCAGGGCAAAAAGATGTTTTAGCTGGTAGGTAGTAAAATTCCCCCCAGCCAGTTGAGTGAAATACGGCAACACCTCACTGGTAAAACGAATCTGAATCGCATTTTTAGAGTCATCTTCCCATCTTAACTCACGGATAATGGGAACGACAGAATGTACTTTTTTAGTCTTTCTCTTACCATCATCAGCAGGCTCCTCAATAATAAAATGAGCCACCCGAGATGAAAGTTCTTTATAGATCCGGTCTATTGCAACATTAATTGAATTGCGTTTATTCAATCCTAGTAAATCTGCCAGATCATCCTTATACAAATAAATATAGGTTTGTTCAGTGATTTCACCATTTACCCTATTTTTCTCACTATAATTCGCAACTGCCATTGCATATAGAAGCGCCTTGTATTCATTGGCTGATAACTCGATTGGGCGAATTAAACGGTTACTGGTACTGACAACGCCATTATGGCGAATGTTGCCTATACAGTAAGGAATATAATTCGATTCTTCTTGCAATGGTTCAGATTCTGTCATAACCGTGATATTTATAATTTGACTTAGTTTTTATATACAAAAGTGGAAAAACTTTCAAGACTTTCACCACAAGATTCTAAAAGTGGAAGGCTTGTCATCAAAAAAAAGCGTTTTAGCCGGTTTTTCGCCTTTAAAGTGGAATTAAATATAATATTTCCACCCTATAGTGACAGACCTTCCACCTTTAGCCCCGAAATTACAGTTCAGAATGCCTATTTTTAGTTTTTTTCATCCGCATTCAGGTTGGTTAAGTCAGATAGAAACCCTGATGTGACGAGGCTTCCACCTTTCAGTTAGATTTGAAAGGTATAACTGCACATATAATCATCAGGAAATATCCAATAAAAATAGATTATCCACAGGTCAAGAATATACAGTGACAACCTTTCCACCTTTAAAGCTTGGTTACAAGACTTTATTAACAGCTTAAATCATTGTTTTTTAAATTACTTTTAAATAAAAATAGCAGTTTAAAAAATAGCAGTGACAAACCTTCCACCCTAGTGACAGACCTTCCACTTTACAGTGACAGACCTTCCACTTTACGGTGACAAACCTTCCACCTTACAGTGACAGACCTTCCACTTTACGGTGACAAACCTTCCACTTTACGGTGACAAACCTTCCACCTTTAAAATTCCAAGCATTTGTTTTATATGATAAAAATATGCTCCTAATTATTAATTAGCTAAATAACTAATTATTCTAATTATTAATTAAGCTAGCTTAGTTAAAGATTTATTTTTTAAGCTGTTTTACATCTGAACAAATAGGATTTATAAATTTAAAAACTATAGTAAGATGAGTGAAAGTTATTTATATTACTAGACATTCAAATACGGAAGCATCTGACACGCATGTCTGCAAAAATTATTACTGTTGCTAACCATAAAGGCGGATGTGGTAAAACAACGACTGTTGTGCACCTAGCCTCAGAACTTGCCAATCTGGGCAACAAAGTTTTAGTCATTGATTTAGATCCTCAAGCAAACGCAAGTTTACACATTGGGATCCAACATCCAAGCGAAATTGTTGTGACTACAGCAGAATTACTGGTGGGCGATATTTCGTTGTTGGCAGATGCATTACAAGAAGAAACGAACTTTGAAAAAGTATCATTAATTTATGGTTCCTTGAATTTAGGAAAAACAGAAGACCAACTAAAAGAAGAAGCTCCCCGTCCTTCTGAAGAGTTAAATATCAAGCTAGAACTGTTAAAAGATCTTTATGACTTCATATTGATTGATTGTCCACCTAGTCTTAAATTATTAACCAGCAATGCGCTGGCATCTTCAACCCATGTCATTATCCCTATCGAATCCGGATCACAATATGGACTGTATGGGGTAACAGATCTTTTAAACCATCTTGAAAAGATCAAACGTATTAATCCAAATTTAGAGCTTTTAGGCGCTTTACTGATTAAGCATGATGAACGTCAGAATGTTTGTAAATTGATTCGGGATGAAGCCTTGAAACAGGTGGGCAAAATTTTAGAAACTACCATTCCTCAAAGTACTAAAGTCAATCAAGCAGCGATTCTGCAACAATCACTTTTGAAAGTAGAAAAAAATTCAAAAGTACGTAAGGCTTTTGAAAGCCTTGCCAATGAAATTGTAGCGAAAGTTTAAACCTGAGAGCATTATGGCAAGCACCAAAGAGCTTTTAGCTCAGAAACTGAAACAGAATACAGAAAAACACCAGCAAGCACAGAAAGACAATATTAAAGAGCTGAAAGAGTTTAGACGTAATGTCCCTATTGAGGATATCAGCCGCAGTCCAAACCAGCCACGTAAAGTCTTTGAAGAGTCACTGTTAAAAGAACTGGCGGATTCCATTGATGAAATCGGCCTTTTGCAGCCCATTACAGTGCGTAAACTGGATAATCTGAAATATGAACTAATTGCAGGCGAGCGACGCTTACGGGCGCATCAGTTACTCGGCAAGTCTGTGATTGAAGCCATTATCATTGATGCAAATAATGTAGAAGCGTCTTTGTTAACCCTAGCAGAGAATTTAAAGCGTCAGGATCTGACAGATTATGAGATTTTTATTGGCCTGAACTCACTTGATGAGAAATTAAAGAAAAACAAGCAACGTTTAGCCAATTCACTGGGTTTAAATCGCGAAGATATGTACAAGTATTTAGCGTACGAAAAACTGCCTCAAGCAATTTTAAATGACCTTGATGTGGAACCAGGCCTACTAGGTCGTACTGCTGCAACTGCATTCAAAAAATTTCTGTCGGATCATATAGAGCAACTTTCTGAGGCCGAAAAGGCTTTGCTAGGGGCTTGGGAAAAAGTAAAAGACAAAAAACTAGAGCAAAGTAAAGTTACTGCCTATGCTGAAAAAATATTGAGTCAGGATCCAGAAAAACTGACCACAACATCTGTGGTTAGAAAAATTGAATATGCAGGTAAGATTGCGGGGAATATCAAACTCAATCAAAAACAGCTTAAGGTTTCTCTGAATATCTCGGAAATTGACGAAGCTAGTCTCTTACAACTAGAAGATTTTTTAAAACAGCTTATTAAGAAAAGTGAAAAAGTGTAGCAAGTTGCTACACTTTTTTTGACAATCTCAAATTAGGGCGTGTTATCAATTAAGCCAGAAAGATCGCTGATAAGAAGTTTTGAGCCAATTTATCATAGCGTGTGGCAATAGCACGATATTGTTTGAGCTTGGTAAAAAAATTCTCGATCAGATGTCTTGCCTTGTAGATATGTCAATCATAATCACGCTGATCAATAGAATTACTTTTCGCTGGCATCACAACTTGACCCTTCGCCTCTAAAATTGGATCAATGACCCGATCCCTAGAGTTGTAGGCTTTATCCATAAATCAGGTCTGGCTCAACGATAAGTCCAGCAACACATCTGAACCGTTTGAACCGTACCGGGTTTGTCGGAGAGTCAATATTCTGAGAGACTATCCCGATGACAAAATTAAAAT
>NZ_MODX01000056.1:0-4707 GCF_001866125.1 Acinetobacter sp. LCT-H3
TGAAATAAGCATCGACATTGGTCATTGATAGCTTTTCTAGTTCAAGTATAGATTGCTCCAATTTACTTGGTTTTGGATTGTGCTTTAATAGATTTAGATAGCTCATTCTCTTATCAAAATCATTTTTTTCATACCGACATTTTTTAACTAATGCCATATTTTGTATGAGTAAATTTTCAGGATTTATTTCATATTCTCTAAGAAAATTCAGCTCAATTTTTTTATGAAAAGGTAGAGTCCTAATATGCTTATAAAGTTCGCATAATTCATCTGGAGTAACGATCAAATTTGGACGACCTACCATAACTAAAAACCTTAAACCTACATTATTTCTTTTCTCAGAATAATATTCCCTGCCATCTTAGTCATTAATTATTTCTGTAAATCAGAAATAATTAATGACCTCGTTTCCGTGTCTTTTAATTGACATACCTCCTGACGGAGGTATGATCAAGTTAAAAGACACTACTTCTTCGTCCTGCGGAGCAAAAGCGACTACCACAAATTGAGATTTTTATGTATTACTACAACCAAAGGCAGAACGTAAAAAATAAAAAGATCACAATTAAGTCCGGTAAAAACAAAGGCAAAACAAAGGAAAGTCCAACTTCAAAAAATGGTTTTCACTACATCACCAGAACAGCTCACCATGCCACTCTCAAAGAAGGGGAATCTGTCGAATTTGTTAAGTCTGGGAACATGCCCCAATGGGCTAAGAATGACCCAAAGAAGTTCTGGCATAGTGCGGATAAATATGAAATCGAGCGCGGCCGGACTAGCCAAGTGATGACGGTTGCACTGCCAAAAGAGTTAAGCCAATGGCAACGGCAAGAACTTGTCGAAAAGTTTATTGATGAGTTCGCAAACAAGCATCAATTTCCGTTCACTTGTGCCGTTCATATCCATAAATCAGCAATTACGGGTGAAGATCAACCGCACTTGCATTTCATGTATTCAGAGCGAACCCTTGCCGATGGTTTGGAAAGACCACCGGAGCAATTCTTTAAGCAATATCGTCCAAAAAACCCAACAAAAGGTGGAGCTGAAAAACTAACAGCAGATGCATTGGGCTTAGGTCGTGATCAGATCGCTTATCATCGACAAGTTGCTGAGAACTTGATTAATGAAAGTCTGGTGACGTATGCACCCACTAAGATTGTTAAAGTGAAAGGGCGTAATCCTGGGGAGCCGGAGCTTGAAATTGTTGTGCTGAATATAGCTTCATGCTTGAGCAATAAAGACTATAACGCCAAATATGGTACTAATCTGAAAGATGTTGAGCAGATCCCACGTTATAAACTCAATAGCTCTGACCCGGATGTCATTAAAGAAGTACAAGCGAAGAAAGAAACTATTATTGCTACACGAGATTGGAATAATTTTGAGTTATATCATCAGCAGTATTACGCTGCACTTGAAAATTTCAAACGTAAAGAAGCTGAAAAACAGCAAGTAGTTGAGAGAATTTCAGCATCCGATCTAGCTTACAAATTAGATTGGATAACACATCAAGCGACGGCTGAAAAAGTCAAGGAAATTAGGAAACTCGCGGCTCTCCAAGACCAGCCAAATTATAACCATATCGACGTACTGGAACGCAAAGTATCACTATTAAATGATGTTGCAATAAAAGAAAATCGGAAAGAAGTATCAACTCTGATTTATGAAATTTATAAGCATGATTTAGAGCAAATACAAGAATGCTCAAACGGTCGATTTATGACTTATAGTGAAATGCGTATGTCAGAGCGTCTAAATGAGCGTATTTCACGATTTGAAAACTTATATGATGCAAATACACATAGAGATTTTAATGTTAAAAATACGCGAAATCATGATGATCCAAATAATACTTATGAGCCGTAATACGTAGTAAAATTTAAAAAAACCTCTACTCCAAAACGTTTGTAACCATATGATATTTATTGGGAAAGTAGTCACAATAATTAAATTCAAAAATTAAAAACCCACCACTCCAAAACACTCGTAAGTATATGAAATATATAAATAAACATATTACATTAATTTTCTAAAAATGAAGTAGATGGTATTAGGTATCAATTATTGAGTTAATTATTTTGGGTGACATACGATGAGTAAGACAATAGTGCTTGCAAAAGCTGTAAAAAATGCCGCGAAGTATCTAAGTCTTAATAAGACGCAACTAAAAAAAGTTTTAAATTTGCTTGATGAAGATTTTGTTGAACTAGATCCTTCGTCACCCTCTGGTCAAAACGCAATACTACTGATTAAAATTTATCAAAGTTTATATGTCTTGAATGGTGGTGATCCAGTATGGATGAAGCGCTGCATGATAAATAAAAATCACTCAACAGGTGGCATTCCGATTGATCAAATTCAGGAACAAGAGGGACTAGTAAAGGTACTTAGAGTTTTTCAGTATTTGTCGTCTAAAAACTAGAAAACTAGATTTGCCTGGGACTTGTATGGGAGTGGATTACTGGACTTATTAAACAAACGGTAGTTTGCTAGTTTTTTACTCAATATCTAATTAAAAAAATTTTTATGTTAAAAAACTCCTTTATGTCTAATTTATCTTCTATTGTGTTTCATATTTTTATAAATAGATTTACAATCATTTTTATAAGAAATAATATTAAAATATACCAATGAGTGGTAAAAAAAGACATGATTATTGATTTTTCTGTGCAAAACTTTAGATCTATTAAGTATGAGCAAAAAATTTCTTTTGAAGCTGATAATTCTAAAGACTTAGAAAATTATTTCGTTTTTACACCGAATTTATTACACCCTAAAAAAACTCCTCTAAGATTATTAAAACTTAATTTTATCTATGGTGCTAACGCTTCTGGGAAGTCGAATATTCTAAAAGCTTTACATGCATTAGATATTTTAGCGATTAGACCATCTAAAGCTAAAGATGAAGAAGTATTATTCATAGAACCTTTTGCATTTGACTCTACTTCCCATAGTGAGCCAACAAAATTCATAATTTCTTTTGTTGCTAATCAACTTATTTATCGTTATGAACTGACTGCGAATAAAAAATGCATACTTGAAGAAGCATTGTATTCAGTTGAGTCCGGAACAGGACTTTTATTTCATCGTACTACTGATGTCCAGAAACAGTTAACTAGTATTGACATAAAGTCACGTAGTAAAATGAAAGCTGATGATAGAAAAACATTATCAAACAGTACTTTATGGAACTCAACTGTTCTATCTACTTATCATTCTTTGAACATTGAAAGCGAACATTTTGATAATGTTGTGAATTGGTTTATTCATACATTAATGCAATATGTAGAACCTGACACTGATCTTAAATCGTATATATCTGAGAGAATTGAAGATAAAAAAATCGATAAAATCAACGTTCTAAGACTAATGCAAGAAGCTGATTTTTGCGTAAATGATTTATCTTTTAAACCAATAGAATTAACTCCAGAAAGAGTTGAATTTATTGAAAAATTGAAATCACGTGATACTGAAGTGACAAGAGAGCTACTTGATAATTTATTAAATGAAAAAGAGCTTTTCTTTACTCATAAGGTAGCTAATGGAAAATACGAGTTAAATTATGATGAGGAGTCATTAGGAA
Organism: Acinetobacter sp. LCT-H3; assembly: GCF_001866125.1. Classification (NCBI taxonomy): domain Bacteria; kingdom Pseudomonadati; phylum Pseudomonadota; class Gammaproteobacteria; order Moraxellales; family Moraxellaceae; genus Acinetobacter; species Acinetobacter sp. LCT-H3. The sequence continues at coordinate 3,584 of NZ_MODX01000056.1, forward strand.
CTCAAAGATATTATCAATTGAGTGGTTTGCTTGATTTCGTAACTAGACAAGATAAAGTAATTCCAATTGATGAATTTGAATCTTCTTTGCACCCTGATTTGATTAAACATTTTTTAATTTCTTATCTAAAAACAGAACATAAATCTCAAATGCTAATAACTACTCATTACCGAGAGTTCTTAGCCCAAAAGGATATTTTTAGGAAGGATGCTATTTGGTTTGTAGAAAAAAACCAGGAAGAATCCTTTTCTGAAATTTATTCTCTTGCTGATTTTTCGACCAAGACAATTAGAGAAACTAGTTCTGTTTACAATGCATATGTAACAGGAAAACTGGGTGCTGTTCCTAATATTTAAGATAAGTGAATTTTATGGCTCGTACTTCAAATTTCCGTGAAAAAAAACAAGGAAAAACTAATATTTATATGTTGGTAGATGGTGATTGTGAAAGTGATTATTTAACGGCCTTTAAGCGATCTGAGCCATATAAGACTCTTTTAAGACATGTGGATATTAAGCCTGATCTACCAAAATATAAGTCTATTGAAAGTCAATATGAGGAGTTGTGTACTCAACTGAATCATTATTCTAAAGTGATCTGGGTTGTTGATTATGATGTAATTTTAAAAGAAACAACGGAACAACAAAAAGGAAAAGAAACTTCTGAGCAGAAATTCCATAAATATAGGAAAAAATTGGAAAAATTGGTTTCTCAAAAGAAATATGAAGGGACAGAATTACATATTCTGATTAATAATCCATCTATAGAATACTGGTATCTATTACATTATGAAGCAACAGGAAGACATTATCGAACTTCAAATGAAGCAGAAAGACATTTAAAAAAGTACCTTAAAACATATACTAAGTTCGATGCCACTTATAGAAGACAAGTTTTTAGTCTATTAGAGCCTAAATTATCAGAAGCAATAAATAATGCTAAACGTATTGTAATTGAAGATGAAAATGAGATTTTAGCGAGAGCTGATATATATAAAATTTTTGAAAACAAATGTGAGTTACTTACAAGAGCTATTGATAAAAAATAGTCTAAAGAATGAATACATAGAATTTATAGTTTTTCTAAAATTAACNTATTGATAAAAAATAGTCTAAAGAATGAAT
>NZ_MODX01000057.1:0-4294 GCF_001866125.1 Acinetobacter sp. LCT-H3
TAATTAACGGAACCACATTACATGAATGCCTTGACTGATACAGACGATCAGGCAGGACAATGTTGATTTCATCGGTAACCGTCTTATATGAAGGTACATAGCTTATATTCCTGAAGTCTGGCGTCTATGCATGTCATGGAAGCCAAAATATTTATAAAGTGTTTTTTTGCTGTATCTCGAATGCTCAGCAGCATGAGATCAGTGCATCATGTTTATAAACATGCTCATCTGACCAATCATGATTTGCTGGTTAAGATTCATTGTTATAACAGCCTGTATTCTGCATAAAAAAGCCTGACGAATCAGGCTTTTTTACTTAACTACAAAACTTCATTATTTATTGTCTGGTAATGCATAGGCCACTAAAGAGTCGCCCATTTTGGTACCAAAGGAACCATGACCACCCGCCATAATTACTACGTACTGTTTACCGTTGGCTTCATAAGTCATTGGAGTGGCTTGACCACCTGCTGGCAGACGACCTTTCCATAACTCATCCCCATTGTTTACGTTAATGGCACGGATATAGTTATCCTGAGTTGCACCAACAAACATCACATTACCCGCAGTCGAAATTGGACCACCGAGCATTGGCACACCCATTTTAAATGGAGGTAATGGAATACCTGGCATACTGTCACGAATGGTACCGATGCGGCGTTTCCAGGCAACTTCATGGGTCGTCAGATCTACACCCGCCACATAGCCCCATGCAGGCTGCTTACATGGCAAGCCAAATGGAGACAGGAAGGCACTGATTTCAACACCATACGGCACCCCATACATTGGCTGTACCCCCGCTTCAGTACCTGCACCTTTGGCAGTCTGCTTACGGTTCGGATCTTGCGGAATCAGACGAGATACAAATGGCAAACCAATTGGGTTGGTCAATGCAATCTGACGGTCTGGATTCACAGACATACCGCCCCATTCGAATACCCCCAGGTTACCCGGGAAGACCAGCGTCCCGTTTTCAGAGGGTGGTGTATAAATACCGTCATAGTTCAGTTTTTTGAACGATACACGACACATTAACTGATCAAACATGGTGGCACCCCACATATCCTTATCCGTCAATTTATCTTGAGGAGCCAGGTTGAAGTCAGAGAACGGTTGAGTTTTTGAATACCACTCACCTTTAGTTTGTGGACCACGTTTTACAGATTGAGGCACCGGTTTCTCAGTGATTGGTATAATAGCTTCACCATTACGACGGTCTAATACAAAGGCATTACCAGTCTTGGTCAGCACGTAGATGGCTGGCACCATATTCCCGTTTTTATCTTTGATATCAGTCAATGTTGGTTGAGCTGGTACGTCCATATCCCATAGGTCATGATGGGTAGTCTGGAAGTTCCAGACTAATTTACCAGTAGAGGCATTCAATGCCAGCATTGAATTGGCATAACGCTCGTCCAGTTCAGTACGATGACCACCATAGATATCTGGTGTACCGACACCTGTAGGTACATAAACAATATCCAGATTGGCATCATAAGCTAAAGGTGCCCATGCATTTGGTGAGTTATGTACAAACTTTTGCCCTGGAGCAGGAATCGCATTTGGATCTTCCGCACCCGTATCAAATACCCAGAGCAATTCACCAGTATTTACATCATAACCACGAATGACACCTGAAGGTTCTTCAGTTGAATAGTTATCTGTGGTTGAACCGGCGATGATAATGGTTGTACCTGTCACCACAGGAGGTGAAGTCGGGTTATAACCGCCTGGATATGGGAATGGCATGTCTTTTTGCAGATCGACTTCGCCGTTATTACCAAAGTCGGAACATACCTTACCAGTAGTTGCATTGACCGCCACCAAACGTCCGTCATTCACTGGTAAGATTACTTTCTGAGGACATTCGGCAGACGTTGTAGAACGAGCAGCTAGACTGCTTTCAAAACCGGCAGTGTTATTGGCATCATAATAAGACACTCCACGGCAAGTTAAATGCTGGAAGGTATTGTCCGCTTTCAGCTTAGGATCAAAACGCCATTTTTCCTTACCCGTCGCAGGATCAAGTGCAATCAGGTACTGGTGAGTGGTACACATAAACAGGTTATTACCCACTTTAATCGGGGTTACCTGATTCGTAGTTTCACCAGAATCTTTATCCGTTTTTACATCACCGGTATGAAATTCCCAAGCTAACTCCAGATCTTTTACGTTATCAGCAGTAATCTGTTTCAATGGAGAATAACGTAGGCCGGATTGAGTACGACCATAGGCTGGCCAGTCTTCGTCAGCAATACCTGGAATAGACTGATGCACTGCAGGCTGCTGTGATTTTAACTCACCACGAATTTCTTGCGGGTCATTAAACACAGAATAGATCATTACCGCAATGGTAATTGCCAAAGTACTGGTGAGTGCAATCTTGGCACCTTTCGTCTCCCCAAAACCACGCGTCACTGCTGGAATGAGAAGTGCTAAACCGAACAGACCTAAAATGTCTAAACGAGGTGCGAGTGCGAAGAAGTCCGAACCAACTTCCCATAGCCCCCATACCACTGTGCCTAAAATCAGCACGGCGTATACGATCAGTGCTGTACTTTTCTGTTTATGTAATAACACTGCGGTCGCAATAAAGAAAATACCGGCAATGATGTAGTACCAAGACCCACCAAGTACTGCCAGGTAAATCCCTCCGATCAGTAGTACCAGACCGAAAATAACAGCAATGACTGCCATAATCGTTTTCAGTACTGAACCTGAAGACGAAGTATTCATATTGAACACCTTTATAAGATTTCTTTTCGCTCATGCAATTCGAATGCATGAGCACCATATTGTTAAGTTCTTAGTTATAAATACATACCTGAGGCATCTGTTTATCAATGCCTCAAAGGCATGGGAGATTCAATTATGTATTTGCAACTAAAAACTCTTTTTAAAAGGAGGTATTAAACTTGATACCGCCTACCCAAACGTTTTCACTATTTCTGTATGCACCGACATGGCGAACATACTGAAGGTTAGGTCGAATGGTTAACCAGTTCGTGGCATGCAATCCGTAGTAGATTTCTGCATCGATTTCTTCACTACGGTCACCCAATGCATCATGATTCATATGGATACGGGCAATACCAAACGCAATTTCATCCTTTGGACGAGCATCCATTACGCCTTTATACACAAGGCCAATATTTTGCATATCGGTCTTTTCATTGGTTTTGGCATCATGAAGGGTGAGATTTACGAATCCGCTGAGACCACGAGATATATCGTCTTGCTGTGCCGTCAATTGTTGCTTGGCAACAATCCAGCCACCTTGATGGTGGTCTGTTTTAGTCTGGATTTCTTGAGGCGTTACATCGTCAAGAATTTTTGAATCTGCGGTACTGTAGTAATACCCGGCACGATACTCCCCTGGAAGTTTTCGTTCACCGAGTTTTGGTGTCCACACCACTTCTGCCGGAATAATCGCGCCTTTAGAGCCGTCTATGCTCAGGTTAAAGCCTTTACCACGTTCCAGATTCTCAGGGTTATATTCATAGACGCCCACTTGGGTAAAGATTTCAGGTGTGACGTTGTATTTCACACGTGCTGCCCACTGTGATACTGGCCAGTTATACCATTGGTCACCGACCCAGTTGCCTACCTGTGAACCACACAATGCCAGGTTCTGGAAATCGCAATCAAAACTGTTAAAGTCTTCACCTTCACCAAAGCGACCAACTTTGACATCCAGTTTCTGATCCAGGAATTTTTTCTTGATCCAGAAGTCAGTTAAACGCCAGGTTTGACCACGTCCCCATACTTCCTGCACCGAGCTTAAGTGTCCATCAAGCGCTTCAGCAGTATTGGATAAGTTACGACCGTTACGCTGAGTCACCGTAATTTGTGCTTCGGTATCTTTCCATCCTGCAATTTTTTCCAGATCCAGATGAGCCCCGATTGCAAACTGGTCGGCGTATTCAGTACCGTGATCAGATGAGTTTTTAGCATCGATGAGTGTTGCTACTTCACCGGTATAACCAAAACTGAAATCATAACCTTGTTGTTGAAGTTGAGTACGCTGACCATTCCAGTCGCCTAACATCCATGGATTTTCTGTACTAAATGCATCCGCAGCATGAGTAGCAGTATTTGCCAATAGCAAAGCAGCCAAGCATGTATATACAGCCTTGGACAATTGGGAGATAGACATTAAATGTGTCGCCTTAGTCACACTTATATGGAGAATATATTACACCTCTTTATATAAATTGTTTGTTTTTAATATAAATTATATATTATTAAGTATTTTAAAAATGAAATTTATATAAATAGGCTTTGTTGCACAAAC
>NZ_MODX01000058.1:0-3824 GCF_001866125.1 Acinetobacter sp. LCT-H3
CTCTAGACGATAGGGACGTTTCAGAGGTGGGCGTATAATAGGGTGAAAAAAGGGGGGTGTCAAACGCATTTCTGCACTTTTTCTAGTTTTTTGAACCGAGTGCATAAAATTAAAACAATCTTAAGGAAATACTTGAAAAATACATGGTTTAAGCCGGATTTTTAAGCAATTCTAGAATTGTTTCTACCACCTGCGGATGGAGTAAATAACCAGTAATATCATGCGGGCGGTGAATATGTGTACGAATGCCGTGGTTAATAATTGCAGGTTGAAACTGAAATGGCGGTTGGGTAAGAGGCAAAGCGGTGAGGAAATCATCAGTTGAATAGAAATTTATCCAGTCGCCCGTAATTGCAGCAGGTCGTACAATCGGTTGTGGTAAATGTGACTGGATCACCTGGAATGCTAATGGCGATCCTAAAGTAATAAAACGCTGTACATTGAGTTCCGGATGTTGAATAAGATGATTATAGGCAATCACACTACCCAGAGAATGAGCAATTACAATACAAGGTTTGCGACCATTCAATTGCCGGGCGATCCGCTCATGAACTTCTTTCATGAAACCCGGATTGTCGAGATACAAATAGGTTTCAATAAGAAATTTTTGAAGCAGGCTACGATGCAGACTGGGAAAATAATTGAGCAATAACACAAAGTCCCGCAGCGCAACATTTTTGCTCAATGTAGTAATAAACTTGAATTTCTGTTTGAAATTCATGGAGTCATTCAGGTTAAGCTCGGGAAGATCGGAAATCACGGGTTTGCGCCAGCCAGGGCGTGGAACTGGTGCAGGAAGCTGAGGTTGAGCAGGCTGACGGAACCGAAAGCTGGGCCATTGCTGTGGCATCAGGGTGCCAGCATTGAGGATGTTGCGGACGTTATAGCGGGAAAGCAAGTCCCCGTAAAATGGAATGTGAATGTGACGTCGTAAATAACTGAATCTGGCATCGTGATGATGTTTGCGAATGCCTTTTTGAAGTATATGTAGCCAGCGCTGACGGATCGATGCAGCGCTATGATGTTGCTGATTCATTCCATGAATAAAAATAACTTTCATCGATACCTCACGGAGGTCGATCTATATATTCACAGTATAGAGAAAATTGCGGCAAGCCAAGCTGTACTTTTTGTGGTGTTCATGTGTAAATTACTTTGATAAAACAATCATTAACAGACAGTTGTATATTTATAAAAAAGTAGAAAAAGCAGTAAATTGATAGATACGGATCAAGGATTTTACTACATAGAAAAAAGATAGGAATAAAACGGTAAAAGTTAAATCCCGCTGTTTAAGTAAATCCTAAACTAATTCCAGCAGCGCTTTGATGACGTCGGGATGTTGGATATAACCATCAATATCATGCGGATGATAGATGGAGGTACGAATTTTCTGATTAATAATCGCCGGCTGAAACTGGAAGGGTGGTTCTGATAAGGGAAAGGCAGTCAGAAAGTCATCGCTACAATAAAAATTGATCCAGTCACCACGAATGGCCTCGGGTCGAGTCATCGGTTGCGGTAAATGTTCCTGTATTACACGAAAGGCCATGGGTGATCCCAGCGTAATAAAGCGCTGCACATTTAATTCCGGATGTAAAAGCAGATAATGATAGGCAATCACGCTGCCTAAGGAGTGTGCGATCAAGATACAAGGTTTATTGTCATGTAGTCGCTGACCAATACGCTGATGAACTTGCTGCATGAATCTGGCATTGGCCAGATAGGAATATGTTTCAATCAGAAATTTTTTGATGAGCGTATCATGGAGATGGGGAAAATAATTGAGCAAGACCATAAAATCCCGTAAGGCTGTATTTCGGCTTAAGCTAGTAATAAATTTCAGCTTCTGGTTAAAAGTCAAAGCATCCTCAATATTTAATTCGGGAATCTTGCAAGTTTCAGGTAAATACTGATGAAAATGTGGCGGCGACGGTTGGGATTTAAGTGGCTGGCGCAAGGGAAAATGTGGCCAGTCTTGTGGTATTAAGGTACTGGCGTTCAATACATTATGTAAATGATGCCGTAACAGTAAATCTCCATAAAAAGGGATACGAACATGACGTTTGATATAGGCAAAACAGGCCTGTCGATGCGACTGTTCCAGACCATGTTTAAGCAGACTTAGCCAAGGTTGCTTTAATGAAGCAGAACTAAAATTCTGCTTATTCATCCCATGGATATAAATAATTTTCATCGACACACCGCTGTGGCTGCCTGAAACATATTCAGTATAGATAAAAAAAGAGCAGCCGGAGCTGCTCTTTTGTTAGCGCTAAGATTTAAGCTTTATTGTGATAAAACTTATAATAGCTGGCATAGCAAAGTCCAATAAACACCAGACAGCCAAAGAAGCTGATCCGCATTGTTGGATCAAACACCATACTGATACAGGTAATCAGACAGAACAGAAAACCCAGAATCGGTACGATCGGGAACAATGGCGCAGCGAAAGCAAGATCTTTAGCTGTCTTCCCTTGTTTGTACCATTCACGGCGGAAGTTGAACATACTCAGACAGATACTCATCCAGACCACCACCATGGTAAAGGCTGCAATACCTAATAGGTTGGTGAAAATGGTTTCTGGCGCAAACTGTTCAGACAACAGACCTGGCATACCACCAATCATAGTCACTATTACCGCAATGTAAGGAATACCGCGTGCATTCACTCTTGAGAACATGGCTGGTAATTGTTTGCTATAAGACAATGACCACATCATACGGGAAGCAGCAAATAAACCTGAGTTTGCAGCAGACAACAGTGCGGTGATAATTACAAAGCGAATAACGTCTTCAGCATATGGAATACCAATGTGCTGGAATACGGTCACGAATGGGCTACTACTTACACCTTCCGCCGCAAGACCTGCTTCTTGATGTGGTAATAGACATGTCACCACGACAATCGTACCTACAAAGAAAATCAATAAACGGAAAATTGCGGTATTGATGGCTTTCGGTACGTTTTTGGCAGGATCTTTGGTTTCACCAGCGGCTACACCAATCAGTTCTGTACCTGAGAAGGCAAAGTTGACAATCAGCATTGTTGTGAAGATGGGGAACAGGCCTTCAGGGAACCAACCCTGAGCTGTCAGATTGCTAAACAGCGGCGCAGTTTCCTGACCTGCATAACCCAGTACACCAAATATGGCCAATAATCCCAGCAGGATAAAGGCAATAACAGTGACAACTTTAATGAGGGCCAGCCAGAATTCGGATTCTGCAAACCAGCGGGTCGAAATCATATTCAGTGTAAACACAAGCGCACCAAAGACCAGTGTCCACATCCACATGGAGCTGTCCGGGAACCATTCCTGCATTAATAAAGCTGCAGCGGTAAATTCGGTTCCCAGTGTCACTGACCAGGTCAGCCAGTATAACCAGGTAATGGTATAACCTGTGCCCGGTCCAATATAACGTTTGGCATAAGCACCAAATGAACCAGATTCAGGCATATGTACGGCAAGTTCACCCAGACATAGCATTACCATGTAAGCGATGATACCGCCGAGGAGATAAGCAAGAATGGCACCTACAGGCCCCGTTTGTGCAATGACTTCACCCGACCCTAAAAATAGGCCAGTCCCGATTGCGCCACCAAGCGAAATCATGACCAGATGTCGAGTACTCATAGCGCGTTTTAAAGGCGCAGAATTGCCCTGATGCGTAGCATCATTCGGAGATGAGTGCATAGGAAATACGAAATACTTCAAAGGAATGAAGCGAGCTATTGTAGTCAAAAACTACAAATCTGCAATCAAATAATAGTAATTCTGAATAAGTGCTGATCGTATGAGATCAATAGATGGCGTCCCTACGGG
>NZ_MODX01000059.1:0-3297 GCF_001866125.1 Acinetobacter sp. LCT-H3
TAGAGATTCCAGCAGTGAATGATGAATTACTAGTCTTAGCAAATAACAATGTGCAAGCCATTCTAAATGTTGAACCATTAGAAATTGATAATCCTCCACTTATTGCAAATAGTACTGGTTTAACAATTGTAGGTGCTAAATTAGGTGGGGTGCTGGATGCAAATGTGTTAGGAGACGTGCTTGCGTCATCTACAGTTATTAACGTTGATGAAAATACTGAGCGCCTCTTTACATTACAAGGTGATGTTGTTGGTGTATTTGCTGGAACGATGGATTTATACGTCTATAAGCAGAATCCAAATACTCAAGTTTGGGAGCAGCATGAGTATATTCCAAATTGGTTCGGTGGATTTATCGCAGGAGGTTCTGAGCCAACACCATATACTCTAGGTGAAGGTAATTGGTTATTTGCTTTAAGTGTTGGAGGTGGGATTGCTGCAGTTACAGGCTATACCTTAAGCTTCGAAGATCAAAAGGTTCTCGATTATGGTCAAGCCATAAATGTTAGTGGATTGACTGAGGGTAACGTTATTCTCGATGATGATTTTTCTTATGGGCAAGATAATATTCCTGCTGGAAGTGCTATTACAAGTATTATTTATAAAGGACAAAGCTACGACGTAGATTCAATAAATGGTTTAGAAATTGAGGCTGATTATGGTGTGTTCAATATTAATGGATCCGGTGAGTATTCTTATAGTATAGATCCTGATTTTAGGGAATATGGAGAAAGAGAAGTATTTACCTATGTCGTAACAACCCCAAAAGGAATTACGGCATCTGCCGATCTTCAGATTGAACTGAATGTTCCACCTAAATCAGATCCGGTAGAAATTGATAATACTGTAATTGTAGATTCAACCCCTTCTTTGGTGTATGACATAATTGTTAGCGATTACCAAACAAATTCAGCTTACAATGTATTAAGTTTTTCTCTGCTTGATTTAGATTTAGGTATACCTTCTGTACTGAATGCATCGGCTTTATCAGGTGATGGTACCTATGATTTTTCTGTAGCTGAAAACCAACTTCGTGAACTGAGTTTCTATAGTAGTACCATTAGTGTGGGTGGTGGAATCAATGTATCTTTAGTGGTGTATAAACTTGATGACACTACGGGCCAATATATTCAAGTTCATTTAGAAGAAAATTGGTATAACGTTATCGCCTTGGGAGCGAATAGTGGAGATGACTGGTTAAAACTTAGCTTTGGTGAGGGGCAATATAAAGCAATTATTATTGCTGATGCCGCCATAGGAGTAGGTACCACTACAGGGTTATATGTTCGCCAAGATACGGTCTATGATTATAATTCACCTGCTAACTTCACAGGTTCTGTGGATGGAGACGTAACACCTGATAGTGGTACAGTTATTTCAGTGGATGGAACAAATATTGATTCTACTGAAGCAGAAATTAATGGCGAATATGGTGTACTTCGAATTAAATCAGATGGTACTTATACATATGAGGTGGCGGTGCCGGATGACAGGACAGGATGGGTGCCACCTTATGGACAAATCGAGCGCTTCAATGTTGTTGTAGAAGATGAAAACGGCAATAAGACAGTTGAAGTATTAAATATCCGTATAGCTACACACGGTACTAATGATGATTTAGCTAATGAAATAGTCTTTAATAAATCTGGTGTCGTTAAAGATTTAGGTACTAGTGATTCGTTCACTTTGAGTACAGATATATCAGAAACTATTAATTTTACTATTGATCCTGGATCTAAACTCCTCGGAGGGTCTCTTGACTTTGCTGTAACAAATTCAACAGTAAATGGTGTTGTTGAGATTACGTATAAGCTTTACAAAGTTAATCCAAATGATTCCTCTGATAGAGAGTTAATCGATTCAAAAATTGAAACAGCGGGAGCGCCTATAACAACATTGCCGCCAAGTGCAGGCGCTGAAGGTAATCCATCAATGTCTATAAACTTTGATGATCTTGAATTAGAGTCTGGTCTTTATAGTATAGAGTTATCGGGTACTAGACCTACGAGTTCATTTATTAATTGGAACTATACATTTAATGGCGCAACAGTTTCTGAATTACAATATGTTGCTCATAGTGCTGCTATCGAAGGATCAATTCTTTCGAATGATATCGGAAATCAGCAACTTGATTCGCTAGCGATCGGTTCTTATACGCTGTATGTTAATGATGTAAATAAAGGAGCAGACTCGATTTCCATTAACGGTCTGTACGGAACATTAGTACTCAGTAAGAATGGTTCATATATTTATATAGCGAATGGTACGGGTTCTGGTATAGAAACATTCACTTATAAAACCACCTCATATACAGGACAAACTGAAACTGCAGAGTTGAAAATTGATGTTACATCCGTATTAAACAGTACCAACATTGATAATGCAATTAGAGTGGATGGGACAAATCAAGCATCAGGGACTATTGGTGATGACATACTGATAGGAGGTATTAGTGATGATGCTTTAAACGGAAATCAAGGTAATGATACGCTGATCGGTGGTTATGGTAATGACATCTTAAATGGTGGTGATGGTAATGATATTCTGCATGGCGGTGCTGGTGACGACACACTAAATGGTCGAGCTGGTAACGATATCATCATTGGTGGAGCAGGTAATGATACAATTACAGGTGGTACTGGCGCAGATAAAGTGATTTTCAATCTTTTAGATGCGAGTGATAATACAGGGGGGAATGGTCAGGATACATGGACTGATTTTAACCTTGCTGAAGGTGACACCATTGATATCAGTGGGCTATTAGCAGATCAGAATATAACGGATATTTCTAAGTTTGTTTTTGTAGAACAATCGAATGGAAATACTATTGTTAAATTTGATTTAGATGGTGACAATGCAGGGACTTCATTAGGTTACGCCTCATTGATCACGTTGCAAAATAATAATGTTAGCTTAGAGCAGCTTTTGGAAAACAACCAACTTCTGTACTAAGTTAGTAACTCAATATCTTTAAAAATAGTTAAATGAAAAACCCGCTTCGGCGGGTTTTTCATATTAATGTACGTAAGCTGAGAATAAAAACATAAATATAAGAAAGGTTTATACAACTTAACGTCTCGATATGTGATAAATAAATTACTAAATTTTTTTAAAACAATTAACTAGTGATGATTAAATGTTAAACAAAAAATATCTTAAGCTATTAAAAAAAATAACTTTTAAAAATAGTAATTCTATAAGTTTTTACTTTATTTAAAACATATAAATAAATTTCATTAAAAAATTTTGAATAATTATTAAGATTTTGATATTTATATGGCTTTGTTGCACAAAGATT
>NZ_MODX01000006.1:0-131093 GCF_001866125.1 Acinetobacter sp. LCT-H3
CTGTTTTCTCAGCACACATCAGTCTTCTAAATTGTGTATTATTTAAGTATTCACAAAGATTGTCTATTTCTGCTGTTAAGTCATATTTTTGAAATTTTGAAAAATCAGTTGTTGTTTGAAAAAGTGTACGTAAAAATCTACTTTTCCCTGCATTATTCTTACCAATAAAAAAATTTAATCTTTTAATTTCTATGACTTCATCATATTCCGTATCATTATCTGAACTATAATTTTCTAAATTTTCAGCCCAGTAATATAATTTTTCTGTCATAAAAAGCCCTCCAAATATGGGAGCTAATTTAGCAGTAATTCATTACTTTTCAAATAATTTATGAAATAGTGATTGATTCAAATCTGGTTGTCTTTGTTTTAGAAGTATAACACCTAGATAGATAACGGCCGGAATCACTCAGCCACACTTTGATGCACACTCGAACCCCAATGGTGCAAAATGGCCTATTTTTTAGGCACACTTAAAAAAGTAAATCATTCTTGTTTTGCCTCTTTTTGCGTATGTAATTAATTTCCCATGTATTCTCCTTAAATCTATTCTATTTTTATATTGTGGCACGCTTAATGCATTTATTTATATACAACATAAATAGAGGAGAGCAATACACTTGATCACTCATAATCACAAACATCGGTTAACCATTCATGTATAAAAAGAATAGCAAGGACATGAGCAATCAAAATGGAATAAACCGGTGAAATACAAAACTTACTTTTGCTTTAGAACAAGCCCCATTTCAATGTTATGGGGCTTTTTTTCGCCCTTTTATATAAGTTTATTCACTTCATCCAAATAACTAAAAATTGGCACGCTTTCTGCATTTTCCTAAGTAATACGAAATTTTGGTTTTGTAATATCCACAGGAGATGCACATGAACAATCCGACATCAAATAAAAAAATGCATCCATGGCTTCACTTTTTGGTTGAGCTGCTTAGCGTACGCGCAGGCTTTCACATTAAACAGTCTTCCCAATATCAATCCAAGGATCAACATCGTGCCTAAACAAAAATTGGCACGGATCAGTATTACCGTGCCAGAAACCACGCTGCAGGCGATGGATCAAAAAATTGTCGAGCAGCACTATGAAAGTCGCTCGCAGGCCATTGTCGACATGATTAACCGCCACCTGATTGATGATCTGGTGATCCGAGATGAAGTTATGGTTGGTACGCTTACCTTGCTCTATGACGTTAGCCTGAAACCGCTGCGCAGTCAGCTGGTCGATCTGCAGCAGCAGTATTTGGCGCAAGTGATCAACTCGCTTCATATCCAGCTGGATGATGAAAAAATTCTGCAAGTCATGCTGATGCAGGGCGCGAGCAGTGACCTGAAAGAAATAAGCGAACAATTTATTGCACTGAAAGGCGTGATTAAAGGGCATCTCGAACTGATGGATGCCGTCATGCCGCCTATTCCACAAAATACCGAACACACTTAAGGAGAACAGCTGTGCACAACTTATGGACTGTACAGGACTGGCAACACGCCTACCAGAATAACAATATCCAGCTTAGTGACCTGATTGAGTATGTTGCCGGATTGAATAATGACGATCATGCCTGGATTTCAATTGCAACAGCAGCACAATTACAGGCACAAATTGATGCATTGACTGGTGCAGATAGTGCAAGCTTGCCACTTTATGGGGTGCCATTTGCAGTCAAGGACAATATTGATGTTGCAGGGTTCTATACCACAGCAGCATGTAAAGAGGTAGCTTATCTGGCAACTTCCGATGCAACCGCAGTAGCCAAATTAAAAGCTGCCGGCGCGATTGTCGTGGGTAAAACCAATCTGGATCAGTTTGCGACGGGTCTGGTTGGTGTGCGCTCCCCATACGGCGCGGTAAAGAACAGCTTTAATCCTGAATATATCAGTGGCGGTTCAAGTTCCGGTTCAAGTGTAGTCGTGGCAAACGGATTAGTGCCATTTTCACTGGGTACAGATACTGCAGGTTCAGGACGTGTACCGGCAGGGCACAATAACATTGTCGGACTCAAACCAACCAAAGGCTGGTTCTCGACTACGGGCCTAATTCCAGCTTGTCGTACCATCGATTTGATTTCGATTTTTGCCTTAACGGTGGATGATGCCTGGCAGGTGGCGCAAGTCATGCAAGGCTATGATGCCAGCGATGATTATTCCAGAATGCATCCTCAAAATGTACCGAGCCAATTTTCAAAAGGCAAAATTGCCATTCCAGATACACTGGAATTTTATGGCGATGCCGAAACTGAAAAAGCATTCCAGCTGGCGATCGCACGTGCACAAAGCTTGGGTTATACGGTTGAGCCGATTGATTTTGCTCCATTTCAACAACTGGCAGCGGCCTTGTATAACCGCTCTTGGGTGGCTGAACGTACCAGTGCCGTGGAAAAAATGGTGCAACGCGAGCAGACCCATCCGGTAATTGGCCAGATTATTGCGCAGGCAGACCGGTTCAATGCGGTCGATGTCATGCAGGATGAATATGAACGTGCCCACCTGAGCCGTGTTATTCAAAATACACTGGCAGATTATGATGCCTTGATGGTGCCTACTGCACCCACCATTTATCGCATTGCAGAAGTAGAAGCCGATCCTCTGGTAAAAAACAGCCACATGGGCGCTTATACCAATTTTGTCAATTTTGCCGATCTGACAGCTTTGGCGCTACCAAATAGCATTCGTGCCGATGGTCTGCCAACGGGCGTGACCTTTATTGCGCCAGCCTGGATGGATGAAGCACTGGCCAAATTCGGGCAAAAATGGCAGCAAGCAAGCCAGTTAAAGTTGGGCACATCTGAACTTAGCTATGAAAAAATAACTGAAATCTCATCGGGTCACAGCGTCAAACTGGCTGTCGTCGGTGCACATCTGACCGGTATGCCACTGAATTTTCAGTTGACCACGCGCGGTGGCACCCTGATCAAGCAGACCCGGACTGCTTTGCATTACAAACTTTATGCATTAAAAAATACCACACCGCCAAAACCCGGCCTGCAATACAGCGCTCAAGGTTATTCAATTGAAGTCGAGGTCTGGAATATTCCGCGTGCACTATTCGGGGACATTGTTGCAGAAGTGCCGGCACCTTTGGGGATCGGCAATGTCCAGCTGATTGATGGTAGTTGGGTCAAAGGCTTTATCTGTGAAGGCTATGCACTTGAAGATGCAACAGATATCAGTCATTTCGGTGGCTGGCGCGAATTTATAAAATCTAAACAACTTTCAAATACCAAATTTAAATGTGAATGCATAGGGGAAGTCGCAAAATGATCAAAAAAGCACTGATGTCCGTTTCCGTACTGTCTGCAATCCTTTTTAGCGGTTGTGACAATACCGCTAAAGTACCTGAACCAAATGCCAAGGCAGAAGGGAGTGTAAATACTCAGCCCATCCGGATTGGTTATAGTGACTGGCCGGGATTTGTGGCCTGGCAGGTGGCGATTGAAAAAGGCTGGCTAAAAGAAGCAGGGGTAAATGCCAATTTCGAATGGTTTGATTATTCAGCCTCACTGTCAGCTTTTGCTGCCAACCAGCTGGATGCAGTCATGGTCACCAATGGTGATAATCTGGTCACTGGCTCTGGCGGTACCAAGGGTGTGATGATCATGGCGACTGATTATTCAGCTGGAAATGACGTGATTATTGCCAAGAATGGCATTAATTCGATTCAGGATCTGCGCGGTAAAACAATCGCGACTGAAAAAGGCCTCGTTGATCACTTGTTACTGTCCACTGCACTGGATGATGCCAAGGTTAAACTGAATGAAGTTAAACTGGTCAATACCATGACCAATGAATTGCCACAGGTGTTTGCCACTCCCGATATTGATGCGATTGCGGTATGGCAGCCAGTGGCGAATCAGGCTTTATCCGCGGTGGCCGGTTCCAAGATTATTTTCACCTCTAAAGACAAGCCGGGATTAATTTACGATACCTTGACCGTGAATCCAGCCCATCTGGAAGCCAATAAAGAGCAATGGAAAAAGGTAATTCAGGTTTGGGATAAAACGGTGAAATACATCAATGACCCGGCGACTCGTGAAGATGCTGCACAGATCATGTCCAAACGTGTCGGTGTAGATGCGAAAACCTATATGCAGTTCATTGATGGTACGCATTTACTTGATCTGGCCGCCAACAAGAAAGTCTTTACCAAAGGTGATGGTTTCGACTCGATCTATGGTTCCAGCTATCATGTGAACAAGTTCAATGTGGCCAACGGCATTTATACGACTGAAATGAACGTAGATGGCGTGATTGTTCCAACGCTGGTGCAAGAGCTGCAATAAAGCCTGATCTCTTACATAAGAAATCCCTGGTCTGGGGATTTCTTATTGTTAAATGAGTAGATATTTTTTATAAATCAAAAAATGATTGAAGGGATATTGAAAAGCTCCTTCTCCTTCTGGGATGAGAGGCATAGCTTCGCATGAGGATGAGGGTATTTATTAGAAAGAACCCCTCCCTGAGGAGCATGCTCCGCAAGTCTCCTACAAGGAGAGGCAATTTACTTCTTAATAATTAAAAATGACTGATGAAAGAACGCTAATATCAAAAAATTAAAGCTGCGTACTTTTGGAAAAGACATTGATAAAAATAATGCCAATGATCATAAACGCCAGACCGATCAGCGCAGGAAGATCCAGTTGCTGTTTAAACACCAAGAGACCAACCGTTGATATCAAGATAATGCCAGCACCAGACCAGATTGCATAGGCAATGCCCATTGGAATGGTTTTCATGGTCAGTGACAGGAAAAACAGGGCAACGGCATAACCGGCAATGGTGGCAAGTGAAGGCCAGAGCACGCTAAAACCATTGGAAGCTTTCAATGCAGAAGTTGCAATGACTTCTGCAATGATGGCAATCGAAAGATATAAAAAAGACATATTTCTCCCTATAACACCCGTTCTGCATGCTGCATCAGGTGATCCTGTTCTGACTTCAGCCAGCTTTCAGCTTGTGTAGTCGTGGGGGTCGCATATTGAAATTGGTAATCCGGCTGGTATATATCCAGCTCAAAAATCAGGTCAATGTCGCGACCATCTAAAATGACATGCTGAACCAGACGGGTCTCATCGAGAACTTCAAAATTTTCCAGGTTAAAGGCTTTACCTGTCTCACTGCTGCGGGTGCTGTAAGTTTTAGCTTGACCATCAGCCCCGATAGAAACTTCAAAACTTTCCACCAAGGCAAACACGGTCGGATCGACAGCTTTCAAATCCATTTGAGCTACTGCACTTTGCACTTCAGGCAAACGCGTCAGGGCATAGGCAATATGATCAGCACAAATGATCAGGCCACCATCCATTTCCAGTTCCTGACCAGATTGAACATCAAGCGCAGACTGAAGCCGCAGCCCTAAAAATAAACCGTGCTGTACCTGCTGGCGCCAGTCTTCGACATAGACATTACTTGGAGAAAATTCCAGAATGCAGTTGCCAATTGCATGCAACCTAGCAGGTTCTGGCCACTGCACATGATTCTGGTAATTGGCGTAGTCTTTCACTTCCCAGGACAATAGCTGGCTAGCGTTATCCCAAAACGTATTGCCAATCCAGCCTTGGCGTTCCTGAACAGCAGTTCTCGTCTGGCTTTTTAGACGAAGATCAATGGTAAAGCTGCGCGACTGGAACCAGTACACAATGGTGTTTTCATCGGTCAGGCCATTAAAAAAACTGATGCTTTTACGCCGGAAAGCACCGTATAAAAAGCCCGGAATAATCTCTGACTGAGGGGTGGTGGACTTTAAAGTTTTAATTACTTCAAACAGATTCATGATGCTGTCTCCGCCTGTTCTTCAAGTCCAAAAGAGGAAAGTGGTACAGCATTTTTTAAGACCAGTTCACCGCTAGCAACGCGATGTTTTAAATATTGAAAGGTCTGGGCGGTCTGATTAAATAGATGCTCGCCCCCGATCAGGGCAGAATATTTGGAATTTTCAGTGTGAATAACCGGTTCAATCACGGTGTCATAATTGCAGGCGCAAAACAGCGGGAATGAATAACGTTCTTCCGAGACCTTTTTCACGCGGTGCTTGGTGGCGAGATATTTACCATTTGACAGAATTTCCATCATGTCCCCGATATTCATCACCAGGGTATTTTCAATCAGGGGGATGTCGATCCATTCACCGGCTTTATTCAAAACCTGTAAGCCGGGCGCGGTGGGTAACAGCAGGGTAAAGCATTCATAATCGGTATGTGCGCCAATACCTTCGGCATCTTGCACTTCCGGATTATAGGGATAATGAATCAAACGTAGCTGACTTGGTGCATCAGTAATTTTGCTTTCAAAAAAATCCTCACGAACGCCCAACGCCAGTGCAAAGGCAGAAAAAATCTGCTGGCTGATCTCACGCAGATGGCTATAGTATTGGCTGACAATAGACTTGAAATCCCGATGGTCTGGCCATAAGGTTGGCCCCAGTAAAGGACAGTCTTTTCTTACCCCCTGATAATCATAATTGACATCATAGGCTTCTTTTAAGTCATAACTGTTGCCGGCAAATTGTTCTTCACCAATCGGCACATAGCCGCTATGGTTTTTTGATTTGCCAATATAGTGCCGCATTTTGGTGTCCAGATCCTGTGCAAAATAGGACTGGGCCATTTCAATCAGGGCGTTGGCGTAGTCAAAATTAAACTGGTCGCCTTGCAGATAAAGAAATCCGACTTCTTTACAGGCCTGATCCAGAGCATGAGCAACTTCAATACGATCGGCTAAATCCGGACTTTGCAATTTTGAAATATTAACCAGTGGGAGTACATATTGCGCTTGCATGACAATCACCTCTAATGTTGGTCGTCCAACACAGCGATTAAAACCTTCGGGTCGTCCCAAAGGCATTTTGAATGAGATTATTTATTGCTGCTGACCTTGGTCATACGCGGAATGAATGGCAGTTCTGCCAGTGCCGGATCCAGTTCATCTTCCTCAGCATGCACCAGATAATCGACACGTTGTCTTAACTGTTTAAATTCAGGACTAAGCATGACGTCTGGATGGCGTGGACGAGGTAGATCAACTTCGATAATTTCCTTGATTTCACCCGGATTGGCTTTCAGCGCCACAATACGGTCGGCCAGTAAAATGGCTTCATCCATATCGTGAGTCACAAAAATGATGGTGATGTCGATATTTTGCCAAAGATCCATCAGATGACGCTGCATTTTTTGCCGGGTATGCGGATCGAGTGCTCCAAAGGGTTCATCCATCAACAGGATCTTCGGTTCATTGACCAAAGCCCGGGCAATCGCGACACGCTGTTTCATCCCGCCAGACAGCTCATGCGGATACTGGTTTTCATACTTTTCCAGACCAATGATATTGATCCATTCACGTGCCTGCGCTTCGGCCGCTGCACTACTTTGGCCTTTCATGCGCGGGCCAAACATGACATTTTCCTTGACGGTTTTCCATGGAAACAGGGTATAGCCCTGGAACACCATGCCACGCTCTGGACTTGGGCCGGTAATCGGCTGGCCATCCACCAGAATCTCACCACTGCTATAAGGATCCAGACCGGCGACTACACGGCTAAAGGTTGACTTGCCGCAACCGGAAGGTCCAATCACACAGATGAACTCCCGCTTATGAATTTTCAAATCAAGGGCATTTAAAACCGTACGCTCGGTTTTGCCATGACTGAATGATTGGGTCAGCTGTTTGGCTTCCAGAATCACCGGACGGCTATAAATCTTGTCAAAGTATTCGCGGGTATTAAATTCAGTGTTTTGCATCAGTTGGCTCCCGGTTTCCATTTAAATAAGCGTTGTCCCAGTTTCATTAAAATCACATCACACAGCAGACCAATCACCCCAATGATCAGGATCGCGGCAAAGACATTATCAAAGTTCTGATAACGGGCTTGCTGGGTAATGAACCAGGTAATCCCGGAGGTACTGCCGATTAGTTCTGCTACGATCAGGTAAGTCCATGCCCAGCCGAGCAGCACACGCAGATTGCGGTAAATTTCCGGAAGGGCTGCTGGAATGACGACATGCAACAGGCTTTTGAGTTTATTGGTGCCTAGGGTAAAACCGGCTTCAATCAGGCTGCGATCCACCAGACGTGTGGTATTGGCAATAATCAGGATTTGCTGGAATAAAGTTCCAATCACAATGATGGCAATTTTTGGTGCATCATTAATGCCCAGAATTGCCACTGCCAGTGCACCAAAGGCCGGAGCAGGTAGATAACGGAAAAATTCAACAAAGGGCTCGGTCAGCTGGGAAATTTTATTGGAGAATCCACATAAAATACCCAGTGGAATACCGACCAGGGAAGAAATAAAGAACGCAGTAAACACCAGTTTGATACTGTGCCACAGACTTTCATGAAACCAGGGCGCATTCGCCTGAGCCGGCTCCGTGGTAAAAGCTGTGACCAAAGCAATGGCAACTTCATGGGGTGCAGGCAGATAAATCGGATTCACCAGAATACCTTGCGGCGGAGCCAGACCCTGATCTACCGCAGACTGGGCAGCAGAAAAAAACAGGTTTTTATCAATACGACTATCCACCTGTAAATAGGCAACACTACCTGAATCCGTAATCTGGACTTGTGGATGCCAGATAAATGGCAAATAGCTGACTGCACACCAGATGAGAATTGGTATTAAAAACGACCCCAAGCCAAACAGTAACTTATTTCTTTGACTGAGTTCACGTGCAACGTAACTCATAGTGTTGCCCCTCAATATTACAAATTTTATAAAACGTAATACTGACTAAGCAAAATGGATGCCACGATTAACTAAAATCTTCAATTTGATAAAAGAATCTGATATTCAAAAATCATTAAAAAATAAAGTTTTTGACTTACTTAAATTAACCTTCTGGTTACGTATAAAAACATAAAACATAGCATTTCAGTCTTTATTGGTTATTTTTTGATCCAAACTATTTCATATCTTTACATTGGTTTAATTCAGTTTTGTTTTTCTTTAAGGTATTGCTCACTTCTTAACTCATTGAATTATAAAAGGGGAGCAATGCTAGAATTTAAAAATCAAATCGTACACGGCGCAATTTTTGATATGGATGGAACCATGTTTGATACCGAACGCTTGCGCTTTCAAACCTTGCAACAAGCTTCACGTGAGCTGATTGGCATTGAATTTTCTGAAAGTTATTTAATGCAGTGTTTGGGCCTTAGTGCTCGTAGTGCAGAGCAATTGGCTAAAGAGCGTTATGGAGAAGATGTACCTTATGCCGAGATTCGTCAACGTGCCGATGTGCTGGAACTGGAGCACGTGCGTCAATACGGCGTTCCGATTAAAAAAGGTTTATTACAAGTGCTGGAACGCCTGCGCAAAGCTGGTCTGAAAATGGCGGTAGCCACCTCAAGCCGACGTGCGATCGCAGAAGAATATTTAATCAATGCAAATGTCTATAAGTTTTTTGATGTACTGGTCTGTGGCGATGAGATTAAACAGGGGAAACCTCATCCGGAAATTTTTATCAGTGCAGCCGAAAAAATCAATTTAAGTCCGGCCCAGTGCCTGATGTTTGAAGATTCTGAAAATGGTCTGCGCTCTGCCTATGATGCAGGCGGGATGACGGTGCTTTTCAAAGACATCAAAACACCGAATGAATCGATGCTGGCACAAGCCCAGTATTATTATGAAACGGTCGAAGATTTCTTGACGGAATTAAACCAGTTTGTGCCCGTTCTGGACATGCCAGAACTACAGACGGCTTTTCCGCAAACACTGAATCAGTTGACGGTCGGGATACACGGTTTTGGTGCAATTGGGGGCGGTTATCTGGCTCAGGTATTATCACACTGGGATGGATACACACGTCCGCGCAAAATTATTGCTTCGACACGTAATCCGCTTTATCAATCTAGCGTTAATGCTTTTGGCACTTACTGTATTCGCTATGGTCAGAATTCGTTTGACCAGCGTATTGAAAATATGAGCGTAATTGATGCGCATGATCTGGAACAGATGCAGAACATGTATATTGAATCCAGTCTGGTCGCCATTTGCGTACCTGAGGAAGCACTGGTTTCTGAAGCGGAGGTCATTGCACAAGGTTTATACGCACGTTATCTGGCTGATGAGCAGCAGGATCAACCACTGACAGTGCTCATTATCCTGAATAAAATCGGTGCTAAACAGAAGGTGATACAGCAGATTCTGAATCGTCTGCAACGAATTACCGATGAACAGACTGCACAGAAGATTATGGATCAGCATTACTTCTGTGACACCGTGGTCAACCGTATGGTGTCCAAGCTATCAGACCAGAAACTGTATCGTCAGTTGCGCATTAAATACAACATGTTCAAGCAGTACCAGCTAGATGAAGATCTGTCCACCGTTGATCTGGATGATTCAACCGCATTGAATGCCGAGCAGGAACATCAGGCAGGTCTATATATAGAAGACCTGCGCCGTAACTTCCAGCCGAGTCATATCCTGCAGTCGATGGATCTGATTCTGTTTAATGCTGAAACGGATATGCCGATTTATGTAGAAAATAACAGTCCCTTACTGGCGAAAATGCGGCAGATGATTCTGGTGGATGATATTGCCAATATCCAGCTGATTAAAAACCGCTTATGGAATGGCGTACATGCGATGATGGCCTGGTATGCCAGCCTGCGTGGACATCCGACTATTGGGATTGCCATGTCAGATCAGGCAGTCAGAAAATTTATGCACCAGTCCTTAGCTCAAGTGAAACATAGTCTATGTTACCAGATTCCAAAACATGCCTCAGATCTGGAACGTCTGGCTCAAAGCTTTAGTGAATCTTGTGCCCATGCTTATCAGGACCCATGCGCACGTGTAGGTCGTGAACCCCTCAGAAAACTTGAGCACAATGAGCGGGTGATGGGCTCGTTGGCGACCTTGCTCAAATATAGCTTGCCTTTTGATGTGGTTTTAAAAGGAGCAGTGCTCGGTTATGTCTATGCTCTGGAGCAGGGCGAATGCGAGCAGCAGGAACTTTTAATGCATTTGCAGATCCAATTAAGACATATGGCATTAGAACCGCAGCTCTATGAGATGTTGTATGACGAAATGGCACAATTCATCAATCAGATCATTGCTGGAAAACTGTCCTTGCAGAAATTCATGCAACTGAATTTACAACAGGCATTCAGCTGAATAAAACGTTAAATCTAAAAGACCCAGAATTTTCTGGGTCTTTTTTTATGGAAATAGGCAATGTTTTAAACAGTAGTCGCTTCTTGCTGATAAATACAGGATTGCGCAATCTGTTTTTTCTCGGCTGCGGTCATTTCAATATCTTCCCATTTTTCTATTTGCTGCAAGAGCCAGCTAAAATCTTCCAGTTTGGGTTGGGCACTTTCACCATGCATATTACGGATAATTGTCTGAATCTTATGGAAGTCATAAACATGCTGATGATCAGAACATTCAAACTGGATAATCTTATAATCGACCAGCATCTCCCAGACTTCAGACAGGTCAGTTCTCTGTTGCAAATCGGCTTGGGCTTTCTGAATCGCAGTCACTAAAGCTTTTAAGGTCAGTGGATGTTGTTCTGCCCACTCCTGACAGACTGCTAGTACTTTGTCTGCCACTGCAGGAATAATATTTGGGCCGGAGGCCACAATAAAACTATGACCTTCAATCTGCGCCTGAATATTCCACGGCTCACCCACACAAAAGCCATCAAAGACATGTTGGGCAATACCTTTCACCATCGAGGGCGGTGGCGAGGTTAGCATATGAAAGTTTTTAGCCAAATCTGGATCGGTCAGTGCCAGCCATTCACGTAAACAGAAATGATGGATTGAATATTTATATACATGCGCCAGATTCACGCGTTTATTTTCTTTCAGTGCTTGCACGACTTTTTCCGAACTGGTTTTTTCATCGAAATCCGGATGTAAATTCAGCGCATAGCAAATATCCTGGCGCAGACTGATAAAGGCCTGATTAATACTGAGTACCAAAGGCGTTTGCAGATTGGCTTTCAGTTGATCCTGACCAAGTGCTGCAGCTGGCAACATTGCAGACAGGCAGTGCGCGACATCAAGGAAGCCATAAGCCAGACGGTCACGCAGACTGGCCCATGAAGCTTCCCGGATCAAGTTCACCTTTAAACCTTGTTCCTGAAAATAACCCTGTTTTTCCGCCCATAAGATCGCGACACAATCGAGCAAAGGAATAAAGCCGATATTAATTTCATGCTGTTCCAGTTCAGACATTTTCTTCTCCTTATTCGCCCGATAACAGTTTTTGTGCATCCAGCAGACGTCTTGCCATTTCGCCCAAAGTTATGCGGTGACTCATGGCATTTTTGCGCAGCAGAGCAAAAGCTTGTTCTTCGCTCATGGAATGCAGTTGAATCAGCAAGGATTTAGCTTTGTCGATGTCACGGCGGTCTGCCAGCTTATCTTGGGTTTCCTTGAGATCATTCAGCAGTTTTTTATGCTTATGGAATTGCTCAATGGAAATCTCCATGATGCTATTCAGCTTGCTCGGATCAATACCATCAACAATATACGCCGTCACACCGGCATCAATCGCGCTTTTGATGGTGTCCTTGTTGGAGTTCTGGGTAAACAGAACCGTAGGTAATTCATACTGGCTCACGCAGCTTTCGATAATGTCTCGATGCGGGTGATCCATATTCAATAGAATGACATCTGCCTGCAGATTCTTGACATGCGCCATACTCAGATCATGGACGATCAGGCAGGCAACGACGATAAAATCATGCGCAGTTAATGAATCCTGAATAAATTCAGCACGTTCGGCATTGTCATCAATGAGTGCAATTTTAAGTTTTGGCATATTACAGCTTTATTTTTGATCCAATGATCGGTACATCTTGAACGCATTTATATGCAATTTTTGCGCCATTTTTATGCAATGTTAAGCAGGGTTTTCTGTATTTTTATGATTCCTTTTTGTGCAAAAGCTTTGAAACAGTGCAATTCCATCAATGTCGTAGGGGATTGCAATGCTTATAAATAAGTTGGACTAGCGCTTTATCCTTAAAAAATAAGTAAAAAAGCCTTTTTTATAAAATTGGCACAGATCCTGCTAAGTATTTAACAAGATAAGAGTATTGAGTCAAAGGCGACTTATACCTGAAAATTTAGACGGCCAATGACGTCCGTTCTGTTCGATTCTGACCTGCCAAAGCCACAGGCCAGGATATTTATAACGTTCAGTTCTGGAGGAAGATGGTCATGTCTTCAAATTTACAAGCTCAAAAAGCAACAAAAATAAGTCTATTCAGTTTTTCCAGCGCAGCGATGCGTGCCTTCCACATGAGCTGGCTGGCATTCTTTGTCTGTTTCTTCGCCTGGTTTGCCTGTGCGCCGCTGATGCCGGTCATTGCAGGTGAATTCAATCTGACCAAAGCACAAATCGCCAATATCAACATTGCTGCGGTTGCTATCACTATTCTGGTTCGTCTGATTGTGGGGCCTTTATGTGACAAATACGGTCCACGTAAAACCTATTCTGCATTACTGATCATCGGCAGTATTCCTGTCTTTGGTGTTGCAGCTTCTAATAGCTACGAATCCTTCCTGTTCTTCCGCTTATTGATTGGCGCCATTGGTGCCAGCTTCGTGATTACCCAATATCACACCAGCATCATGTTTGCGCCAAATGTCGTAGGTACGGCAAATGCGGCAACTGCAGGCTGGGGCAATGCAGGTGGTGGCGCCACGCAGGTATTGATGCCATTAATGCTGGCTGCCCTGGTGATGTTCGGTGTTGAACAGGCAATGGGCTGGAGAATTGCACTGATTGTGCCAGGTGTGATGATGGTGATAGTAGGCTTCCTGTACTGGAAACTGACTCAAGACTGTCCGCAAGGCAACTTTAGTGAATTACGTGCCCAAGGCGTCAGTGTCGGCAGCGATAAAAAAGGCGGCATGGCGATTCTGATGCATGCAGCGAAAAACTACCGCGTCTGGATCCTGTTTGGTGCCTATGCTGCCTGTTTCGGTATCGAAATCTTCATTCATAACATCGTGGCAATGTACTACGTAGAAAACTTCGAGTTTGGCCTGAAAGAAGCGGGTATGGCTGCGGGGATCTTTGGTTTGCTGGCGTTATTTGCACGCGCCCTGGGCGGCATCGTATCTGACAGAGTCGCACTAAGCAAAGGTCTGGATGGCCGTACCAAAGTATTGTTTCTGATGATCCTGCTGGAAGGTGTGTTCCTGGTGGTGTTCTCACAAATGAACAGTGCAATGCTGGCAATCCTTACCATGACGGTATTTGCCCTGTTTACCCACATGGCCTGCGGTGCGACCTATGCGCTGGTGCCATTTATTGATCGTGATGCACTGGGTGGCGTGGCGGGCATTATCGGTGCAGGCGGTAACGTAGGCGCAGTTGCAGCGGGCTTCTTATTAAAAGGCATGCTGGATATCCAGACCACATTAATGGTGCTGGGTGGGCTGGTAGTGATTGCTGCGAGCTGTGTATTGATGATCCGTTTCTCGGTTGAGCATAAGGAAAAAGAACAGCGTCTGTTTGAACAGGCGATCCAGGATCGCAACCTTGTTGAAGCGCAAAATTAAGACCAGATATTTTAAAATTAGTAGGAAGTAAACATATGAAAATTATCATGATTGGTCATGGCATGGTGGGCCACAAATTTATCGAATCTGTACTTGAACAGGCGGGCGATGAGGTTGAAATCACTATTCTGGCTGAAGAACCACGTTTGGCATATGACCGTGTTCATTTAACTGAATATTTCAGTGGAAAATCAGCAAAAGACTTGACCCTTTGCCGTAGCGACTTTGCGGATGCATATGGGATCGACCTGCGCTTGGGCACTAAAGCAGTTTCAATAAATCAGCACACTCGTACTGTGACTACCCAGCATGGTGAAGAGTTAACTTATGACAAGCTGATTCTGGCAACAGGTTCCTATGCTTTTGTTCCGCCAATCCCGGGGAATGACCGTGAAAATTGTTTTGTTTACCGTACGATTGAAGACCTGGATGCCATTCGTGCAGCGAGTTTAAATGCAAAAACTGGTGTGGTAATCGGTGGTGGTCTGTTGGGTCTGGAAGCAGCTAAAGCCCTGCGTGATCTAAATCTGGAAACACATGTGGTTGAATTTGCGCCACGTCTGATGGCAGTCCAGATTGATGATCTTGGCGGAAAAGTTTTACGCTCAAAAATTGAAAATCTGGGTGTTAAAGTTCATACCCAAAAAGCAACCTCATCTATTGAAGACGGTGCCAATGCCAAACATGTGATGAAGTTTGGTGATGGTGCGGAACTGGAAACCGATATTATCCTGTTCTCTGCAGGGATTCGTCCACGTGATGAATTGGCACGTCAAAGCGGGCTGGCCATTGGTGAACGTGGCGGAATCATGATCAATGATTATTGTCAGACTTCTCATCCAGATATTTACGCGATTGGTGAATGTGCACTCTGGAATAACAAGATTTTTGGTCTGGTGGCTCCAGGCTATGACATGGCACGTATCGCTGCAAAGCATGTGCTGCAAGAAGAATGTGCAGCATTTGCTGGTGCAGACATGAGCACCAAGCTGAAACTGATGGGTGTAGATGTTGCTTCGGTAGGCGATGCACATGCCATGACACCAGGTTCACTGAGCTACTTCTACGCCGATGAAGCGGCTCAAGTCTATAAGAAAATCGTGGTCAATGCCGAAAAGACCAAACTGTTGGGTGCAGTACTGGTCGGTTGTGCCAAAGAATATAACGACCTGCTGCAAATGATGCTGAATGGACTGGCTGTACCTGAGAATCCTGAAAGCCTGATTATGCCGGGCTTTGATCAGGCGACTGCTAAAGCAGGTGGTAGTGGTGTGGATCTACTTCCAGATAGTGCAACCATCTGTTCATGTAATAACGTGTCTAAAGCAGATATATGCTCTGCAATTGCTGATGGCTCAACTTCACTCGGCGCTCTGAAAAAATGCACCAAAGCAGCAACCGCCTGTGGTGGCTGTGCGCCACTCGTCACTCAAGTATTGAAGTCCGAGTTGCAACGCCAAGGCGTAACGGTAAATAACCATTTGTGTGAACATTTTGCTTACTCACGTCAAGAGCTGTATCACCTGGTTCGAGTTAATGAAATCAAAACGTTTGATGACCTGATTCATCAACATGGACATGGGCTGGGCTGTGACATCTGTAAACCGACAGTAGCGAACATTCTCGCATCTTGCTGGAATGATTTCGTCTTAAAACCAAGCCATGCTGGCTTGCAAGACAGTAATGACTACTACCTGGGCAATATCCAGAAAGATGGTTCTTACTCAGTCGTGCCACGTATGGCGGGTGGTGAAGTTACACCGGATGGCCTGATTGCGATTGGTCAGATTGCTAAAGAATATGGCCTATATACCAAACTGACAGGCGGTCAACGTGTCGATATGTTTGGTGCACAAGTGCATCAATTGCCGGAAATCTGGGAAAAACTGATCAATGCAGGTTTTGAATCAGGTCATGCTTACGGTAAATCCTTACGTACGGTGAAATCTTGTGTCGGTAGCACCTGGTGCCGTTATGGCGTAGATGATTCGGTTGGCTTGGCGATCTTCCTGGAAAACCGTTACAAAGGCCTGCGTTCTCCACACAAACTGAAAATGGCCGTGTCTGGCTGTACCCGTGAATGTGCCGAAGCACAAAGCAAAGACGTGGGCGTGATTGCCACTGAAAAAGGCTGGAACCTATATGTTTGCGGTAACGGCGGTATGAAACCACGCCACGCGGAACTGCTGGCATCTGATCTGGATACTCAAACCTTGATCCGCTATATCGACCGTTTCTTCATGT
The DNA here is from genome assembly GCF_001866125.1 of Acinetobacter sp. LCT-H3. NCBI lineage: Bacteria > Pseudomonadati > Pseudomonadota > Gammaproteobacteria > Moraxellales > Moraxellaceae > Acinetobacter > Acinetobacter sp. LCT-H3. The sequence continues at coordinate 16,780 of NZ_MODX01000006.1, forward strand.
TCTATATCCAGACTGCAGATCGTTTGCAACGTACTTCGGTATGGCGTGACAACCTGGAAGGTGGCCTAGATTATCTGAAAGATGTCATCGTGAATGACTCGCTTGGTCTGGCCGCTGAACTGGAACACCGTATGCAGCATGTGGTGGGTACTTATCAGGACGAATGGCGTACTGCGATTGAAGATCCTAAAGTTCGTAAACGCTTTAAAACCTTTATTAATGCCAAAGCTGAACTGCAAAATGATCCTCATGTTCAATTTACTGAAGTACGCGGCCAGATCCGTCCGAAAACTGAAGCTGAACGTGATATCACACGTATTCCAGTAGTTGAAGCCTGATTCAAAGCATAAGGAAGAAAGAAGATGACCATTTTAAAAGATATGAATGAACTGAATTGGGTGGAAGTGTGTGCACTGGATGACATTACCCCGAATACCGGTGTAGGTGCATTAATTGAAAATCAGCAAATTGCTTTGTTCCGTGTAGGTCATGAAAAGCGTGTTTATGCCTTAAGTAACCAAGATCCATTTAGTAAAGCATTTGTAATGTCACGCGGGATTCTGGGTGATCTGCAAGGGGAACGCGTCGTCGCTTCACCGATTTACAAGCAGCATTTCAGTCTGGCAACCGGACGCTGTCTGGAAGATAAAGACCAAAAGCTGCTGGTATTTCCGAGCAAGATTGAAAATGGCAAAGTCTGGATCAGTCCGACCCCTCAAAAAACCTATATCACCAATAATGGTACTTCTCAGGAAAAGATGAAGCTGGTTTTGGTGGGCAATGGCCTGGCTGGTATGCGTTGTCTGGAAGACCTGCTGGATATGGCACCTGACCGTTATGAAATTACCGTGATTGGTGAAGAACCTTGGGGCAATTACAACCGTATCATGTTGTCACCAGTATTGTCTGGTGAGAAAACCATTGATGACATCATGCTGCATTCGCATGCCTGGTATGCTGACAAAGGCATCCGTCTGATTGCCGGTGATCCGGCAGTTCGCATCGACCGTCCTCGTAAACACGTATATACCGAAAAAGGCGAAGTGATCAGTTATGACCGCCTGATTCTGGCGACTGGTTCCAAACCATTTGTTCCACCGATTCCGGGGAGTGACTTAAAAGGTGTACTGAGCTTCCGTGATATTTATGATGTCAACAGCATGCTGGATTACTGCAAGACCCGGAAAAATGCTGTAGTGATTGGCGGAGGACTTTTAGGTCTGGAAGCAGCGTATGGACTAAAACAGCAAGGCATGAATGTCACAGTATTGCATCTGATGGATCGCATCATGGATCGCCAGCTGGACAGCAAAGCTAGCCAGATGCTGAAAACAGCAATTGAGCAGAAAGGTATCACGATTCTGACTGCAGCGAATACCGAATGCCTGTTTGGTGAAGAGGGTCATGTGACTCAAGTCAAACTCAAAGACGGGACTGTGCTGGATGCTGATCTGGTGGTGTTTGCTGTGGGGATCCGTCCAAACATGGCTTTAGCACAAAGCGCAGGCTTACGTTGTAACCGTGGTGTATTAGTGAATGACACCATGCAGACTTTTGACCCAAGTATTTATGCGGTGGGTGAATGTATTGAACATCGAGGTCAAACTTTTGGTCTGGTTGAACCACTTTGGGGCCAGGCGTTTATTTGTGCATCACATCTGGCCGAGCATGGCAGTCTGACGTTCAAAGCGCCAACCGTACCAACTCAATTAAAAGTGAGTGGCTGTGATGTATTCTCGGCAGGTGATTTCGAACCAAAAGAGGATTTTGAAGATATCGTACTAAATGATGAGAAACGTCAGATCTATAAACGCATTATTATTCAAAGAGATAAAGTAATTGGTGCAGTGCTGTTTGGTGATACTGAGGATGGTGCTTGGTATGCTGAGCTAATTGCAGATCAAACCCCAATTGCAACGATTCGTAACAAGCTACTTTTTGGTCGGGATTTTGCATTAAAGAAAGCAGGTTAATCCATCACATAAATCTCCCCTAACCCCTCTTTAAAAAGAGGGGAACCTCCCTCCTTTAACAAAGGAGGGTTGGGGAGGATTAAAGCTTTTGGGGCCAAGAAAAAATTTAAACCAAACCTGTAAAAGCTAGACATTATAGATTTGGCGAGATAAGTGAATTTAGATAATTTAGGAGCACAGCAGCAATGAATAGTATCCCAGTGGTGGAACTGCATAGCTCCACAGAATTAAAAACTAAAACCACACAGACTACGTGTCCATATTGCGGCGTGGGTTGTGGTGTGACTGCACATGTAACGCCGACCACATCAGGTCCGAAAGTGACTGTTGAAGGTGATGTCAAACATCCTTCGAATTACGGAAAATTGTGCATCAAAGGCAGTAATCTGGCCGATACTTTAGGCTTGGAAACCCGTTTATTGCATCCAATGTCAGGCCGTAAAGACCAGCGTGAAATTACTGATTGGGATACTGCAACTTCAACGATTGCCCATAAATTCCAGCAATACATTGAGCAGTATGGCCGTGACAGCATTGCCTTTTATGTCTCGGGTCAGCTGCTGACTGAAGACTATTATATGGTGAATAAGTTCGTCAAAGGCTATCTCGGCACGGCAAATATTGATACTAATTCACGTCTATGTATGTCTTCCGCTGTAGCTGCACATAAGCGTGCCTTTGGTGAAGATCTGGTTCCAGCCAGTTATGAAGATTTTGAATATACTGACATGGTGGTGCTGGTGGGTTCCAATACTGCATGGTGTCATCCGGTGCTCTACCAGCGCATCATGAAAGCCAAGGAACAGCGTGACCTGTTCGTGGTCGTGATTGATCCGCGTTTTACCAGTACCTGTGAAGCAGCAGATCTGCATTTGCCTATTCTGCCAGGGCAAGACGTTGCACTATTTAATGGCCTATTACAGTACTTATATCAGCATGGTGATGTAGATCAGGAATTTGTTGCTGTACATACCCAAGGGCTGGAACAGGCCTTGGCCAGCAGTACTGCGGAAGCTTCGATTGAAGATGTTGCGGCACGCACCGGTATTTCAGCAGTTAAACTCACTCAATTCTTTGAAAAATTTGCCCAGATTGACAAAGTCATGACGTTGTTCTCCATGGGTGTAAACCAATCCTCCCGTGGCGTCGATAAAGCCAACAGTATTATTAACTGCCATTTGCTCACCGGAAAAATTGGCAGACTCGGTGCAGCCCCATTCTCTATGACCGGTCAGCCAAATGCGATGGGCGGACGTGAAGTCGGTGGTCTGGCCAATATGCTGGCAGCCCATATGGATTTAGAAAATCCGGAGCATCAACAGCTGGTGCAAAAATTCTGGCAAAGTCCATATATTGCCAAGCAAGCGGGTTTTAAGGCAGTTGATCTATTCCAGGCAGTTGAAAGCGGCAAGATCAAAGCCATCTGGATCATAGCCACAAATCCGGTCGTCAGCTTGCCCGATGCCGATCAAGTGAAGCGTGCTCTGGATAAATGTGAATTCGTAGTGGTCTCTGATATCTGTCAGGATACGGATACTACTCAATATGCTGATGTATTACTTCCAGCTTTAGGCTGGGGCGAAAAAGATGGAACCGTCACCAATTCGGAACGCTGTATTTCAAGGCAACATGCCTTTTTAGATGCGCCGGGTGAAGCCAAATCCGACTGGTGGGCGATTGCACAGGTGGCGAAGAAAATGGGCTTCAGAGGGTTTGATTTTCACAATAGCCATGAAATTTTTAAAGAGCATGCCGGACTCTCTGCCTATCAAAATGTAGAAATTTCCCAACGTCTAGAAACCCCATATTTCCGTTATTTTAATCTGCAAGGCTTGAGTAATTTAACCACAGAAGAATACGACAAACTGGAACCAGTGCAATGGCCGGTTTGGGGTAAACAGCAACCTGCTCAATCTGTAGGACGATTATTTGCCCAAGGTCAGTTCAGTCATGCTGATGGTAAAGCAAGATTTATTACGACTACTGCGATTGATCCGGTCAATCAGGTTTCCAGTGAATATCCTTTAATTCTGAATACTGGTCGGATTCGTGACCAATGGCATACCATGAGCCGCACTGGATTATCTGCCAATCTCAGTACACATCGTGCCGAACCGTATTGTGAAATTCACCCGAATGATGCACTGAAATACGGGATTCAGGATGGTGAGCTGGTCGAAGTTCGTTCTGAATGGGGACAATGTATTTTACGTGCTCAGGTTAGTGACAATATCCGTCGTGGTCAGGTCTTTGCACCAATCCACTGGAATGATCAGGTGGCATCCGATGCACGTATCGGTAAGCTGGTGAATCCGGTGGTCGATGCCATTTCTGGCGAGCCTGAGTTTAAGCATACGCCAGTGTTGATCCAGCCATTCCATACCCAGTGGCAGGGCGTGCTGTATGTGCGTGAAGGTTATGAAAGTTATGTGCAGCCATTTATTGACAAGAGCATCTGGTGGACCAAGGTCAAAGCGGTCCGAGCAACGCGTTATGAAATTGCGGATCGTCAGAAATTTAATACCACAACCCAACAGTTAAAGAACTTATTGCTTTTTACTGAAGAGGACTTTGAATGGCTAAATCTGGAGGACCAGACCGCGCATATCAGCCATAGCATAGTGTTGCAGGACGGCAAGCTGATTGCCAGCCTGTATATCGCACCAAAAGAGCTTTTGCCAGATCGCGACTGGTTATCGGGGCTATTTCAGCGTGAACGACTCAGTGCCATGCACCGTAAAGCGTTACTGGCCGGTCAGGCGATCTCAATGAGCAAGAGTGAAGGTGCGCTAGTGTGCAGCTGTTTTAAAGTCGGTAAAAATCGCATCATCCAAACCATAAAAGAAAAAAATATCACCAATGAAAAACAGGTGACCGCATGTCTAAAAGCCGGCGGCAACTGCGGTTCCTGCTTACCTGAAATTCGTGGCCTGATTAAAGCTTGCCAGACGGAGTCCGTATAATGAAAAGAATCCATAAGAGCATGAATTATCCACCCACCGATTTAGTCATCCTGGCCGGTGGCCAGGCGCGTCGGATGAATGGCATTAACAAGCTGCTGCAAAAGTTTGATGATGAAATTCAACTGATCAAGATTCACCAGCAGCTTAGATCGCGTGTTGGTCAGGTCTGGATCAACAGCCACCGTGATCACTCCATTTATGAACGCCTTATTCCATCAATCCGTTATTTTCAGGATGATGAACCGGGCTTTCAAGGACCTTTGATGGGCATGAAAAGTGCCTGGTCTCATGTGCAGTCTGACTATGTGCTATTTGTACCGTGCGATGTGACTTACATTCCAAAAAAGGTTATTTCTGGATTACATCGGGCCATGCAGCGAGATCTTCTTTGTGAAGTGGCTGTAGTGGAAATAAATGATATAGCATTGTATCCATTCTGCTTACTTAAACGAAGCAGTTTGCCGACACTGGTTCAGCATCTCGAACAAAATCAGCGCAGTTTAAGACATTGTTTTGCGAAAATGCACATGCAAATGGCGCGATTTAATAATCATGCACTGTTTTTTCACAGCATTAACTCCTTTGATGAATTGCAGCAGCATCAGCAACTGCATTTTCTCTAAGTGCTGAGTGAATGGTGCTTAAAAGCAGGGCAATACATCTGTTTAAAACTCTTATTTTTCTTAAATTCCAATAAATCGCACTCAAATATTAAAAAACCGCAATTTCTGCGCAAAGTTGGAACATTTATTGCAATTTAACCCTAGAGCAATAGCAATTTAATAGGGCATCGGTCAGCAAAAATTTGGCTAGAAACAAAGTTGATGATCGACCCTAATGGAATAAGCAATGAACCATATCAATCCTTTACAGCAGGCTGAACCAGTCCCGGTATTTCAGGATCAGTTTGGACGCAATAAGCGTAAGCTCCGTATCTCTGTGACGGATCGCTGTAATTTTAAATGTGTTTATTGCATGCCAGAACATCCGGAATGGATGAAAAAACACGATTTACTCAGCTTTGAAGAACTCTATTATTTTTGTGAATTCATGGTTCGCCGTGGTATTGAACAGATCCGGATTACCGGTGGTGAACCTCTGATGCGCCAAGGTATAGTGCATTTTATTGCCGAACTACAACAACTGAAAAAAATCGGCCTGAAACGTATTTCAATGACTACGAATGGTCATTATCTCAAACAATATGCAGCAGAATTAAAGCAGGCCGGGCTAGATGACCTGAATATCAGTCTGGACAGCCTGGATGCAGAGCAGTTTGAACAATTAACTGCAAAAAAACTGCAACCCGTATTAGAAGGCATTCAAGCAGCCCAGCAGGCTGGCTTTCAAATCAAAATTAATACAGTACTCATCAAAGGCATCAATGATGACCAGATTCTGTCTTTGGCACACTGGGCCAAACGCGAACAAGTTGAATTGCGTTTTATCGAGTTTATGCCACTCGATGGCGACCAGAACTGGTCACGTGATCATGTGGTTAGCGAGCAGGACATTCTGGATCAACTGGCACAAGTATTTGAAGTAAAGATCAGACAAGGTCAGGGGACTAATCCAGCACGAAGCTATTACATTGAAGGTATGTCGATCGGCATTATTTCAACGATTACTAATTCATTCTGTGGTAACTGTGACCGTTTACGACTGAATGCTCAAGGTGAATTATTTAACTGCTTATTCTCAACTCAAGGTCTAAAACTCAAAAACAGTATTCAACAGTTAAGACAGCACCTAGCATCAGCTGAACAAACCCTACAACAACAGCTGCAACCCTATATCTGGAATAAAGCTGCTGGCTTTCAGGCTATTCAGGCTCAGCAAAAACTGTTCAATCCATCCCATAAAACCCATTCAAATTTCCGAAAAATCAGCATGCATATGATAGGAGGCTAAGATGACTACAAAACTTCAATCATCGATTACCGTCAAAATCGAATCTTTCGGTGCGATCGAACGTCAGTTGCCTCAAGATTTAACTGTGCAATGTCAGATAGACAGTCTGGTTGCCGATGTACTCAATAAAGTCATTCAGTCCTTTCCAGAAGCTTTCAACTTGTTAGAGCGTTGTGCCTGTGCCATCGGTGAAGACATTATTTCTCGCCAGACCCGATTAAACCAGGATAGTACTCTAGTGTTGCTGTCACCGGTCGCAGGAGGTTGAGATGGAACTGAAACAATTTACCCGTATTCAGGACACACCGCTGCAACAGGACGTATTTGACGGGATTCAATATTTTCCTGAATGTGGGGGAATCGGTATTTTTGTCGGAACAGTACGAAATCATCATCAAGGTAAAGCGGTTAAAGCACTGAAATATACCGCTTATGCACCTGTTGCTGAAAAAATGATTCGCCAGATCGAGCAGGAAATTCAGGCTGAATATGGCGTGTCCTATGTCCGAATTGTACATCGCATCGGTTCATTGGATATTGGTGATATCGCCATTATTGCCATGGCCTATGCACCACATCGTAGGGAAGCTTTTCAAGCCTGCGAAGAAGCCGTGGAACGGGTCAAGCATGAAGTACCGGTCTGGAAAGAAGAATTCTATATGGATGGCAGTAGTCAATATGTCGAAGGTTGCTGCATTCGTCGTGACCAAGGTTCAAATCATCACCCTCATAGAAAGCATGCGCATACTCATAACTGTACTGATGCACATACATCGGAAAAATTGCCTTTGAACCTGATCCAGCCAGATGTTCCTGTTTATCAATGGCCGCTATAAATTGAAGTTTGAGTAAAAAATGAAAAGATTCAAGAAGGATAAGCCATGAAAGATGTCGGAATGAAACCGGAGAGTTACCGCACTGCTATTGCCACCGGGATTCTGCATGCGCCGCCACACTGCATTGAATTACTGCGTAATGGTAATACCGACAAAGGTGATGCGCTAAAAACCGCTCGGATCGCAGGGATTTTAGGCGCAAAACGTACTGATGAACTCATTCCTCTATGTCATCCACTGCCAATTTATCGGGCCGATGTGGAATATGAGCTTGAAGAAGCTCATGTAGTGATTACTGCGGTAGTGGAAACGATTGGTCCAACGGGTGTGGAAATGGAAGCACTGACAGCAGTCAGTCTGGCAGGTTTGACCCTTTACGATATGCTGAAACCACATTGTGAGCCGGAAGAATTATGTCTGGATCAGGTTAAACTGGGGCAAAAAAAGGGTGGAAAATCACATTTCACCCGTGTTCTGAAAGAACCTTTACCAGCCTCTGTCATTGTACTTTCTGATACCGTGGCATCTGGCAAGAAAGCCGACACAGCCGGGCAGAATGTGATGGAAATTCTGGAAGAAGCTAATTTTGGCTTTATCCACTATCAGGTGATTCCGGATAGTCCTGAACAGCTAAAAGCTTTAATTGAACAGCAAAAAAATGATTATCCATTAATTCTGACAGTGGGTGGTACGGGACTCGGCCCTAAAGATCTGACAGTGGAAACTATTCAACCCTTACTAACCCGTGAAATTCCGGGACTGATGGAAGCTGCACGCAGTTTTGGTCAACGTCGTACACCTTACGCAGCACTGAGCCGCGGTGTCGCAGGTTACATTGAAAACAGTCTGATCCTTACCTTACCAGGTAGCCGCCAAGGAGCTAAAGAATCTTTAGTGGCGATTTTACCTGCACTCGTACATCTGTTTGATGTACAGAAAAATATTCCCCATGCAGGAGGCTATGAATGAACTCTGCTGTAACGACAGAACATTCCGCCTGTGGCAGTGAACCCGGCCTAATTTCTGTCGATCAGGCTCTGCAGATGATTCTAGATCATACTGATCATTTAGCCATTGAAACACTGCCCTTAAGTCAGGCACTGAACCGTTTCGTAGCCGAAGATATTTATTCAAAAACTCAGCTGCCGATATTTTCGCAAAGTGCTGTAGACGGTTATGCCATCTGTATGGATATCGACATGCCAGCAGAAAGCAGTTTTGAACTGATCGGTGAAATTCGTGCTGGACAGGGAGCTGATCTGATACTTGAACCAGGTCAGGCAGTACGCATCTTTACTGGTGCGAAAATTCCGTTGCAGACCTCGACGGTGGCACGACAGGAAATTGTACAGCTCAGGGACTCGACCATTATCTTGACTGAAGCCTTGCGACTGGATGCTGATATCCGTCAAGCCGGTGAAGAAATTCGCATGGGCCAATGCCTGGCTGTTCAGGGGCAGCAGCTCAGTATTGGGACAATTGCAGCCTTAAGTATGGCGGGCGTGCATGAAGTATCCGTTTATCGCTATCCTAAAATTGCAGTCATCATTACTGGTGATGAAGTCGCTGAAACAGTTGAAGACTTAAATTCCGGCAAAATTTTTGATGCCAATGCTCCTTTAATTCAAGCTTGGTTCCAGTCCAGAAACCAGCAGGTTGAGATCATGCATGTTGCCGATACCGAACAGGCGGTCAGCGCGCTATTTAAAAGGCTGAGAACCCAGTACGATCTGATTCTGACCACCGGTGGTGTATCGGTAGGAGATTATGACTTTGTCCGTCCGGTCGCACTAAAACTGGGTTTTGAACAGTTATTCTGGAAAGTCAAACAGAAACCTGGCAAGCCAATGTTCTTCGCCAGATCTGAGCGACCCGATCAAAGTCCATGTTATTTACTCGGCCTGCCGGGTAATCCTGCTGCAGTCTATATAGGCATGCAGATCTATGTATCAACCTTAATCAGTACGTTACAAGGTCAAAAGCAATTACCACAATGGTTTAGTGCAGTAATGAGTCATGACTTAAAAGCCGATAGCCGGGAACGTTTTTTGCGTATGGCAGTAAATTTTGAATCGGGAATGCTAAAGCTTTCCAGCTTGCCAAAGCAACAGTCGCATATGCTGAGTAACCTGATGCAGGCCAATTGTATTGTCCGTATTCCGGCGGCGCAAAGCATCCAGACCGGTCAGATCCTGCAAGGTCTGTTTATTTAAGGAATATGTCACCGATGAAAAAGGGATTGATCTTATTCAGTGCAGTTTTCCTTTCCTGTTCAGTCCAGGCTGGCAGTACCGTCCGAGTCTATGCGGCCGCCAGTCTGAGCAATGCGGTGACGGAGATTGCCAGACGTTATGAAAAACAGTATCCCTCAATCAAAGTAGTGCTGGTCTTTGCAGCGTCTTCATCGCTCGCCCGACAAATTCAAACTGGCGCACCGGCTGATATTTTTTTCTCTGCCGATCAGGACTGGATGAATTACTTGGTAAAAAAACAAAAAATAGCTAGATCTCAAGTAAAGCCCTTATTAAGCAATGAATTGGTATTAATCAGTCCTTTACAGCGTCAGCAAAGTTTTCAGGCCAGTTCTCAATTTAATTTTGCCCAGTCCTTTCAGGGGTATGTATGTACCGGACAAATGGAATCTGTGCCTGTTGGCAAATATGCCAAACAGAGTCTAACCAATCTGAAATGGTTAAAGGGTCTGCAAGGCCGCATTGTCGGAACAGATAGTGTACGTTCGGCCTTGGCTTTTGTGGAACGTGGTGAATGTCAGGCCGGGATTGTGTATAAGACCGATGCGTTACAGAGTAAAAAAGTGAAAATTGCTGGGGTCTTTCCAGCTCATACGCATAGCCCGATTGTCTATCCAATTGCCTTGACTCAGCAGGGCAGTAAAAATGCCGATGCAGTCAAATTCATGCGTTTTATGAGTCAGCATACCGAGGCGAAAAAGATTTATCAGCACTATGGTTTTAAACTCTAGGATGGTTCTAGTATGCTGACACCAGAGGAACTCAGTGCATTGTATCTGTCAGCAAAGGTTGCAGGTTTTGCCACAGCGATCAGTTTGCCGTTTGCCATTTTATTGGCGTGGATTCTGGCACGTTATGAGTTTCGTCTGAAATATGTGGTGGAAACACTGTTGCACCTGCCGATGGTTTTACCACCTGTGGTATTGGGCTATTTATTATTGATCGTCTTTGGTGGCAATGGCTGGATTGGACAATGGTTGCAGCAGTGGGGCATTCAGCTGGCTTTTAACTGGAAAGGTGCAGTGCTGGCCGCCATGATTGTAGCTTTCCCCTTAATGGTGCAACCGATCCGGTTGTCCTTTCAAATGATTAATCCGCAACTGGAACAGGTAGCAAATTCTTTGGGTGTTCAGCCCTATAAAGTTTTTTGCAGTATCAGCTTACCGCTGGCGTTGCCCGGTATTCTGATTGGCAGTATTCTCTGTTTTAGCCGCAGTCTGGGCGAGTTTGGTGCCACTATCACCTTTGTTGGCAACATTCCTGACGAAACCCGCACCATTCCGATTGCGATCTATTCCCTATTACAGCAACCTGATGGCGAACAGATGGCTTTACGACTGGTGCTTTTATCTCTAGGTCTGGCTTTTGCAGCATTATTGGCGAATTACTGGATTATGCAAAAATATCAGCAGAAAATTCAGGAGCGCTAATGCTGCAATGTGAGTTTCATTATCAAAAGGATGCCTTTAGTTTAGATGCAGCAGTCCAGATGCAGAATTCTGTCTTGGGAATTGTTGGACCTTCGGGAGCAGGCAAAACTACTTTTCTTAAATTACTCCTTGGGCTCTATCAACCACAATCTGGCCATATTCATTTAAATAAACAGATCCTGACTGATGCAAACCAGAAAATTCATATTTCAATCCATCAACGCAAAATCGCCTTGGTATTTCAGCAGGCGATGCTGTTTCCACATATGAATGTTGAACAGAACCTGCTTTACGCCAAAAAATGGGGCAAATTGGAACAGGAAAAATTCCAATTAAAGGAGATTGCTGAATTATTGGAAATTGATCATCTATTGCAGCGTCGGGTTCAGCAATTATCGGGTGGGGAAGCACAGCGTATTTCGATCGGGCGGGCGCTGTTGTCCAGTCCTGAATTACTTCTCTTGGATGAGCCATTGACTGGCCTGGATACCAAACTGAAACAGCAAATCCTGCCATTTTTTACTCGCATCCGCGATCAAATACAGGTGCCGATGATTTATGTGACCCATCATCATGAAGAGCTGGAACAGCTGGATGCAGAAATTATTGAATTACAGGATCATCAGCTAAGCAATTCGCCGAAATACCTTTTTTAAGAATACTTATAAATAAAAAATAAAATAAATTTCAAGTAATTTGGCTTGGCGTATAATCTTCAGCCATTACCGGATGCTACATGGATGAATATGACGGATATTGCACAGACCGAAGTAACGCGGTCTGCCTCAAAAATGGTTTTACCCATTGTCTTTGCTGTTGCCCTTGCACATTTCTTAAATGACCTGATTCAAGCCTGTTTACCAGCCATCTATCCCTTATTGAAAACTAATTATGACCTGAGTTTTGGTCAGATCGGCTTAATCTCTCTCGTGTATCAATTGACGGCGTCTTTATTACAACCTTGGGTGGGCTTCTATACTGACAAATATCCAAAGCCTTATCTTTTGCCGATCGGTATGGGCTTTACCCTGTTTGGGATTCTGCTGTTAGCTTTATCGCAGAGCTTTGTAATGCTGCTGGTTTCCGCTGCAATTATTGGGATCGGTTCTTCGACTTTTCATCCGGAAGCATCGCGTGTAGCGCGTATGGCTTCTGGTGGTAAGCTCGGTACTGCACAATCAGCCTTTCAGGTCGGTGGTAATAGTGGCTCTGCAGTAGGACCGTTACTGGCTGCACTGATTATTATTCCGAATGGACAGGCATCTTCGGCATGGCTGATGCTGTTTGCTGCTCTTGGCATATTTGTATTATTTAAGGTTAGCCGCTGGACCATCACGAATAGCCAGACACAACTGAAAAAGATGGGTGCTACAGCAGCGTCCAAACTGCATGGAATCACTTTAATCCGTGCGCTTGGTGTCATTGGTATCCTGATGATCGCCAAATTTACTTATACCGTGAGCATCAGTAATTATTTTACTTTTTACCTGATTGATAAATTTGGTATCTCAATCCGAGATGCGCAGCTCTATCTATTTGCCTTTTTGGGCGCCGTCGCTTTGGGCACTTTCTTTGGTGGACCCATTGGAGACCGGATCGGCCGTAATGCAGTGATCTGGTTTTCCTTTTTAGGTATGGCACCATTTGCCTTACTCATGCCGTATGCCAATTTATTCTGGACTTGTATCTTTTCAATTTTCGCTGGCCTGATTTTATCGTCAGCATTTTCAGCGATGGTGGTGTATGCTCAGGAAGCAGTACCAGGCCGTGTGGGTACGATTGCCGGTTTGATGTTTGGCGTAATGTTTGGCATCAGTGGGATCGCAGCAGCAGGATTAGGTTATGTGGCAGATCATACCAGCATTGCCTGGGTATTCCAGTTATGTTCATACCTGCCATTATTGGGCATACTGAGTTTCTTCCTGCCTAAAACTCAAAAATAAAAACAGGATCAAGACCTACGTTCAAAACAGAATATTGCCTATCTTAAAACCTCAAAGATGAAGCATTTTTGAGGTTTTCTTTATATTTCATCTGAACTTTATAAAGGGAAGATTAGGTAAAAATATGTGATTGATATTGCATTGCTTTATTTAATAAATATTATGTTAGATTATAATGAATAAAATATATCCAATTTAAGAATTGGAATAATAATTGCTTGGTCTAAAACAAAGAAAAATCAATTCAGTAATTACAAATTTGGAGGGGAAGCGATGAAAGTAAGAATAATATCTACTCTCGCATTATTAGGTGGCATTTGCATGTTTACGACCGTCACTATGGCAGGTGAGGGTGGTTTGCATTTTGCAGAAAAAAATATTGCTAAGGCAGCAGAATACCTTGAGAAAAAGAAAGTAACGGTAGCAGATAGCGAAGTCTTACATGCCAAAACAGTCGAAGCTAAAATTCAAAAATAAATATTTAAGCTTTCCAGAATAAAGCTCACTTCATCATGAGATGGGTGAGCTGTTCTGCAAGTATAGAGATCCACTAACTGAAATATAATTTGCATAGATTCATAAACAGCATTTCTGTAGAGATAAATTTTTACTTTTACAAAAGATGCCTAAATTGCTGCTACTCCAGTTTCGCTGGTTCTGATTCGCACGACCTGCTCTAAAGGCGTGACAAAAATTTTGCCATCACCAATTTTATCGGTACATGCCGCTTTAATGATACCTTCAATCACCTGATCTACCTTTTCATCTGGGACGGCAACTTCTACTTTTACTTTCGGAAGGAATTCAGCACTATACTCAGCACCATGATACATTTCAGAGTGACCTTTCTGGCGTCCGGCACCTTTTACCTCAGTGACTGTCAAACCATGAACACCCTGATGAGAAAGTTCAGCACGTACATCATCGAGTCTGAATGGTTTAATAATTGCTGTTATTAATTTCATCTCGATCTCCTTGGCTTATCTTAATTCTTTAAAAATAGAAGCCATTGAAGAGAGATACAATTTAAATATGTATTTACTGTTTCAAATTCACTTCATAGACACGAAATCCGCATGAATGATTTTTCAGATTGCTTTTGTATGAATAAAAGGGAGGATTAAGTTAGAAATGAGTACTGTTACTTTTTTTAATCTTATTTCTTTGCTTTAATTCTGCTTATCCTGATTTAACCTTAACCAATCCTCATTTTTAATATAAAAATAATTAATTCAGAAGCTTAGTTTAAAAAATTATTTTCTAAGTGATTAGCAATGGAATAGTGACCAAACATTTATTAAATACAGCTTCACAATTCAAAAGAATTCCGCTAAAACTACAATCAAATGTTAATAAAATGTAATTTTTTGTATGAAAAATTTATTTTCAGCACTCATTGCTGTTGGGGCTCTAACGGGTTGTATCAATACCACTCATATGGGACACGGAGCTGACCGTAAACAACTCATGTTGTTATCTCAAGATCAGGTCGTTGAACAGGCGAAGCGTAAATTTACCCAAAAAACGGGACTTATCGAAAAAGAATATTTAAGTGAAGCTGAGATACGTTGCGCTAAAATTATGAACAGGATGATTCCTTATGCGGATCATTACATTTCAGCAGATCGGACAATTAAATGGGGCGTTCATCTTTATCATTCAGACAAATCCAATGCAGGTGCCTTGGCTAATGGTATGATTTTCATGAGCTATAAGATGGTAAATCGTGCGATGCTGGATGATGAAGCGCTGGCTTACATTCTGGCGCATGAAATGGCACATGTTATTCGTGAGCACCAGCGTGAAACACAGAGCTGGAAATATATTGTAAGTCCACTTTTAGTGGGAACTGCCTGGGCAACAGCAGGAACTTCAGCACTGATTACGGGCGTATTGCATGATGGGTATGGCAGTACCTATCAGCGCCGCATGGAGAAAGAAGCAGATTTGTTGGGACTCGAACTTATGGCAAGAGCAGGATATAACCCTAAACAGGGAATTGCAGTATTCGCTCAGTTCTATCCGACTTTTCTGAAAGAATACCCGATACAAAGCAAATTACCTGCATTTATGCAACGGCATCCATCTTTAAAGCAGCGTTTAAAATATGCCGAAGAAAATCTGGATAGTCCGATGGCGCTTTATGATAAAAGCACTACGGAACAGTTGAGCTCTAAAAATCTGATTGAAATCAAACAAGATCCAAATACGAGGTTACTGATTAATGGTCAACTGATACGTAATATTGATATTGAGTCGATCACCAAGGATGCAGAAGGTAAGCTTCATTATGTACTCAAATCGAATGTGCAAACCAGCGTCACCAGTCAAAGTCCAGTGAGTCAGCCAAAAGACGCCTTGAGCACAGTGAAAAGGGTGCTATAACTTGATAAACATGAGATTTACCAGACTTCAACAGTACATGATTTATAGTGTTTTAAACTGAAATTAATTGTTTGATGATGCGTTGAAATGAATGAGAGTAAATACCAAGAAATTAACCGCTAAATTGCTCACGGCTCATTGGACACGTGAGCAGGACATTATACTGATTGAAAATAATAATTTACCTATTGAACAACTCAGTGAAATGCTGAAATGCAGTCAAGAAGATATTATGGCACGCCGAAAAGTCTTAGGGCTGGTGACGCGCAACAAGCAGTTAAGACGGCTTTTATAATGATTGAATTAACCCTGCATGATGCCACTGACGCCCGTGACAATCATATCAATCGCAATTGTCCCAATCAGCAACGCAGCAACACGACCGACAATATCGACATATAAATCGATGTAGTTGGAGTATTTATGCTGTAAATGATCATGTAAATATTTCATTAGAATTAACAGGCTACATGTCAGAAAAAGAGTAGAGAAAATCACCAGAATGGTTTGCCATAAACTGAGCTGAATGCCGGTAATCACGGATGCCGAAATGGTTCCCGGACCAATCATAAAGGGCATGGCAATTGTACCGGCCAGGTGACTAGGTGCACCACGCATGACCCCAATCGTATCAGCACCTTCAAATACATAACGATAGCCAATCACCAGAAAGATAATACCGCCAAAAATCTGGAAGGATTCAAAGCGGACATGCAGCACTTCCTGAAAGAAAGCTTCGCCAGTCTTGGCAAAAATGATAAAAACAATAAAGCTGATCAGGCTGCCCTGAATCAATGCCATGTTGAATACTTTGGCCTCGGAATTACGGATAATTCCGAGCATGTAAATACTCATCAAAAAAGGATTGAGCAGGGAGAAAAACAGGGCAAAGGCATTTAAAGTTTCTGACATTATTCAATCCTTTTTAATGGGTCTTATCCTAAGATTCGCGATCCGGAAACAGTGGGCGTTTACCCGGACTAATCCGGTTGATATGCAGATACATCATATGGCGTTCGTATTTATCCAGGATGTCATTGATCACCTGTTCTTTGCTATAACCCACCAGATCATTGCCCTGAGAGCCTTCAAACAGGTAACTTTCCAGACGGTAGTAATAACGTTTGGTGCGTTTCCCGCGGGCACTGAAGTTTGGCGTGTCATAACGTACTGGCCAAATGGCATAGACAAAGTTTTCTTCTTCATCCAGCTGAATGACCAGATCCAGATGATAAAGTTCAGGTTCATGATCAACCGGTTTTTCCTGTACATCGACCTGTATCCCTTTGCTGATCAGCTCGCTGGCCACCGCCTGAATGGCCGGTTTACATACTTCATCCAGCATGTTTCGGGTTTGGTTCAAGCTGGGATGCAGCATGACCCGACTCAGGCGTTTCTTCCAGTTAAAAATATCGACATTGCCGACCACAGGCGCTGCATTCAGACTGGTACTGGCTTGACGGAAATCTTCAAGTCGCAAAGATTTATATAAACCTGCCATCACAAAGAAGATCACGAAACTAAAGGGCAGGCCCATAATAATCGTGGTGTTCTGTAATGCTGTCACGCCATTGGCCATCAGCATCGCCAAGGTCAGCAAGCCAATCGCAATCGCCCAGAAAATACTGAGCCAGCGTGGAGAGTCATGCTCGATATTGCTAAATTTAGTGGTGAAATTGCCTAATACCAATGCTCCAGAATCTGCCGAGGTCACATAGAATAATAAACCGGTAATCGTGGCCACGCCTGCGGTAAACATAAAGCCGGGATATTGGGCTAACAGATCATAAAAACCGTGGGCCGGGTTATCGAGAACGGTCGCTGCTAACTGAGTATTACCATCAAAAATAACGCTATATAAGGCGCTGTTACCAAAAATAGATAACCAGGTCAGGGTAAATAACAATGGAATAACCAAAGTCCCAGTGACAAATTCACGAATGGTACGACCACGTGAAATCCGTGCCAAGAACAGCCCCACAAAAGGTGACCAAGCGATCCACCAGGCCCAGAAGAACAAGGTCCAGCTATTCATCCATTCTTTCGGCTGCTCAAAAGGAAAACTGGTCAAAGACAGTTGAGGAAACTGGCTGATGTAGTCGCCAAAGTTCTGGATCAAGGCACCCAGTAAAAACTCGGTATTACCGACAAATAGAATGAACAGCAGTAATCCGATCGATACGTAAATATTGATCTCTGAAAGAATGCGAATACCTTTGTTGACCCCCGCAGCAACAGAAAAAATAGTAATAATCACGGCCACCAGAATTAAAGCGGTCTGGACCCAGAGATTTTCCGGTAAACCAAACAGCACATGCAGACCATAATTTAATTGTACGACGCCAATACCGCAGGTGGTGGCAATACCAAAAATCGTCCCGAGTACCGCAGCAGTATCTACTGTATGTCCAATTGGACCATTAATTTTTTTACCGAAGATGGGATAGAGTGCCGAACGGATGGTCAGTGGCAGGTTATAACGATAACTGAAATAGCCCAGTGCGACCCCAATCAGTGCGTACATACTCCAGCCGGTTAAACCATAGTGAAACAGCGTCCAGACCATGGACTGACGTGCAGCCTCAAAGGTTTCGCCTTCACCCACCGGTGGATGCATATAATGGGAAAGCGGTTCTGCCACCGAGAAAAACATCAGGTCAATCCCGATTCCGGCAGAAAATAGCATCGCCGACCAACTCAGTAGACTAAATTCTGGCTTGGAATGTTTAGGACCCAATTTAATCTCGCCATAACGTGAGCAGGCGATAAAAAGGATAAAGACCAGATACAGTGTTGCCGCCAACAAGTAGTACCAGCTAAAGGTCGCACTGACCCAGTTTAAAATATTGGTAATAACCTGATTGGCCTGTTCATTAAATAAAATGGTGATGATAGAAAACAGCAGAATAAGCGTTGCCGAAAAATAAAAGACCACTTTATTCAGACTATCTTGCACCTCTTCGTTTTTCTTTTGCATAAATCCATGACCATCGTTTTGTTGCCGGATGATCTACAGTGCAGTGTGATTTGAAAGCAAGAGCCTTTTGTGAATTACAAACTTTTGCAAATCCAAAACAAACTGCGCTGTACATCAAGGGTGAGCTGGCACTATAATTTTTATTAATTGAACGTTCAATTAAAAAAGCGTTTATGAATTGTTACATCACTCCGCTATTGATCTAGCAGAATGGTTTTCTATTGTTATATTCGTTATTCAGGTTAGTCCTATGCCAAAAGTTGGTATGCAGCCGATCCGTCGCCAGCAATTAATCGATGCCACCTTAGCTGCCGTGAATGAATTGGGTTTTGCCGAAAGCTCAATCAGTCAGATTGCCCAGCGCGCCGGAGTATCAACCGGCATCATAAGTCATTATTTTGGCGGTAAAAATGGGCTCATTGAAGCAACGATGCGTTATTTATTGCAGCAGTTAGGTAAGTCTGTTGCAGAAATGCAGTCCCAAGTGGATAGCACACCTGAACAACGTTTACTAGCCATTGTGCGAGGCAACTTTGCTGCCCCACAAACAGATAAAGCGGCCATGAAAGTCTGGCTGGCATTTTGGGCCAGCAGTTTGCATCAACCTGATTTACACCGTTTACAGCAGGTCAACCATTACCGCCTGCATTCCAATATCAAGTACGAATTCATGAAAGCGCTGCCTAAGACACAAGCTGAAAAAGCCGCTCAAGGTTTGGCTGCACTGATTGATGGCTTCTGGTTAAGGGGTGCACTGATCAATGAAGAACTTGACCCTGAAATGCCGATAGAACTTTGTAGTGACTATATCCGACAGCAACTCAAGAATGACTCAACTACGAGGGAATCCCATTGACACACTTTAATCTGCAACGTCCTTATATCCACGGACAATTTGTCGATGCTACATCCAACAGCACATTTGAAACAATTAATCCAGCGACCGGCGAAGTTCTGGCAGAAGTCCAGATTTGCAGCAAAGACGACATCGACCGTGCGGTAAAATCCGCTCAGCAAGGCCAGAAAGTCTGGGCAGAAATGACGGCGATTCAACGTTCCCGTATCTTGCAAAAAGCGGTGGCGATACTGAGAGATCGTAATGATGAACTGGCCCGTATTGAAACTCTCGACAGTGGTAAAGCTTTTAGTGAAACATCCACCGTCGATATTGCAACGGGCGCTGATGTGCTCGAATATTATGCGGGTATTTTGCCAGCACTCGAAGGCCAGCAAATTCCACTACGAGAAACATCATTTATTTATACCCGTCGTGAACCTCTGGGTGTGGTGGCCGGAATTGGTGCATGGAATTATCCAATTCAAATTGCCTTATGGAAATCTGCTCCTGCAATGGCAGCGGGCAATGCCATGATCTTTAAGGCCAGTGAAGTCACACCTTTAACTGCGTTAAAACTGGCAGAAATTTATACCGAAGCTGGTGTTCCGCATGGTGTATTTAATGTGGTGACAGGTGGCAGTGAAATTGGTGCTTATCTGACCTCGCATCCTGATATAGCCAAAGTTTCATTTACTGGTGGTGTTGCCACCGGCAAGAAGGTCATGGCGCAGGCTGCGAATTCCAGCCTGAAAGAAGTGACTATGGAACTTGGTGGTAAATCACCCCTGATAATTTGTGAAGATGCTGATCTGGATCTGGCAGCAGATATTGCCATGATGGCCAACTACTATAGTTCCGGTCAGGTTTGCACCAATGGTACCCGTGTATTTATCCCTTTGGCCTTGAAAGCAGAATTTGAAGACAAGATTTTGCAGCGTATTCCTTATGTCCGTATGGGGGATCCACTTGATCCTGAGACCAATTTCGGTCCAGTTTCCAGCTTCTCTCATATGGCAAAAGTGCTGGATTATATCGAACAGGGTAAAAAAGAGGGTGCTCGTTTACTTTGTGGTGGTGGCCGTGCCGAAGATGAGCAATTTGCCCAAGGTGCTTACGTGCTACCCACGGTATTTACCGATTGCCGTGACGACATGACAATTGTCCGTGATGAAATTTTTGGACCGGTCATGAGTATCCTCAGTTATGACTCTGAAGAAGAAGTGATTCAACGTGCCAATGCCACAGAATATGGTCTGGCCGCTGGTGTAGTCACGCCTAATTTGTCTCGCGCCCATCGGATCATTCATCAGATCGAAGCCGGTATTTGCTGGATCAATACCTGGGGCGAATCACCGGCAGAAATGCCTGTCGGTGGCTATAAACATTCGGGTGTCGGTCGCGAAAACGGTATTGTTACACTACAGCAATATACCCAGACCAAGTCAGTTCAGGTCGAACTCAGTCCTTTCCAATCCGTGTTTAACGCATAAGGGGGAGGATGAATGAATTACGACTATATTATTATTGGTGCAGGTTCTGCGGGTAATGTACTGGCTGCGCGTTTAACGGAAGATCCAGAGATCAAAGTCTTGTTGCTGGAAGCGGGTGGTCCGGATCATCGTCTGGATTTTAGAACCCAGATGCCAGCCGCTTTGGCTTATCCATTACAGGGACGACGCTATAACTGGGCCTATCTGACCGACCCCGAACCACATATGAATAACCGTCGGATGGAATGCGGTCGTGGTAAAGGCTTGGGCGGTTCCTCGTTAATTAACGGCATGTGCTACATTCGCGGTAATGCCATGGATCTGGAACAATGGGCCAGCCTGAAGGGGCTTGAACACTGGAGCTATGCCGAATGTCTGCCATATTATAAAAAAGCGGAAAGCCGTGATATTGGTGGCAATGATTATCATGGCGATTCTGGACCGGTTTCGGTGGCAACGCCTAAACAGGGCAATAATGAACTGTTTCATGCCATGATCGAAGCGGGTGTACAGGCCGGTTATCCACGTACTGATGATCTGAACGGTTATCAACAGGAAGGCTTTGGTCCGATGGATCGAACTGTGACGCCGCAAGGCCGTCGTTCCAGTACTGCACGCGGTTATCTGGACATGGCCAAAGGTCGCGACAACCTGACGATTATTACCCATGCCATGACCAATAGAATTCTGTTTAACCAGAAACAGGCGATAGGTGTAGAGTATTTCGAGGGGCAAAATACCTTGCAGCCGATTCAGGTGTTTGCCGATCGTGAAGTTTTATTATGTGCGGGTGCAATCGCCTCGCCACAAATCCTGCAACGCTCTGGTGTAGGTCCGGCCGAACTATTAAAAAGTCTGGATATTCCCGTGGTGCATGACTTACCTGGAGTGGGTGAAAACCTGCAAGACCATCTGGAAATGTACTTGCAATATCAGTGTAAAAAACCGGTTAGCTTATATCCGGCTTTGAAATGGTATAACCAGCCGATGATTGGGGCAGAATGGTTATTTTTGGGTAAGGGCATTGGTGCTAGTAACCAGTTTGAAGCAGGTGGTTTTATTCGCTCTTCAGATGAATTTGAATGGCCGAATATCCAGTATCACTTTTTACCGATTGCGATTAACTACAATGGCACCAACGCCATTCACGAGCATGGTTTTCAAGCTCATGTTGGCTCAATGCGCTCACCGTCGCGTGGCCGTATTCAGCTTAAATCCAAAGATCCATTCGAGCATCCGAGTATCCTATTTAATTACATGAGCACGGAACAGGACTGGCGTGAGTTCCGTGATGCGATCCGGATCACCCGGGAAATTATGCAGCAGCCGGCACTTGATCCTTATCGCGGTGAAGAAATCAGTCCAGGTAAAGAGGTACAGACCGATGCCGAGATTGATGAATTTGTGCGTCAGCATGCAGAAACGGCTTATCATCCCTCTTGCAGCTGTAAAATGGGTGAAGATGACATGGCGGTAGTCGATGGTTATGGACGCGTGCATGAAATGCAGGGTCTACGTGTGATTGATGCCTCGATTATGCCTTTGATTATTACCGGTAACCTCAATGCAACCACCATTATGATGGCTGAAAAACTGGCAGACCATATTCGTGGCAAGCCTGCTCTTGCGCCTTCATCTGCACCTTTCTACAAGGCATCTCCCGCTTAACTCATAGCTTCATTTTCTATTGCCGAGTGCAAACAGGAATAAAGCAAAATTTACTTTACCTCAAGCTTTATAAGGCCGTCACCGGTTTAGGTCTTATTTAGCCTGTGCTTAATACAATTTATATTTTATGAAAATGTTATATAAAGCAGTGCTGTTTGGCTGTGCTGCTGTTTCAAGTATTTACTGTTATGCCGATGATGCGAAAGTAAAGCAAATAGAAGCAAGCGGAAACTTGAGTGTGGTATCCAAATACGTCTCCCGTGGTTTGACCAATGCACCTGAAAATGACGACATTGCTGTACAGGCTGCATTGAATCTAGCTTATGGCAATTTTTATGTCGGATATTGGGGATCTACGCTTGGATACTCTTATGCAGAAGTGCAGGGACGTTCGGGACATCGTTCAGACAAATTCGAGCATGATTTTTTGCTGGGTTATACCCATAGCAGCGAAAACTATGACTGGGATTTATGGAATGCGACCTATTATTATCCGGGCGGTGAGAACACGACTGGCAATGAGCTGGGCTTAAATGTAAGTCGTGCATTGAATGATCAGACCAGTATCGGGGCCAGCGTATCGACCTATCTGTATGATGTGGCTTATGCCAATCAGGGCGATACCTTTTATACGCTGAATCTGAGCCACCAATTAAATGATCGTCTGAATGCCAGCGTTACGGCAGCAGGGAGCTATTTTAACGATGAAGGCAAATATGAGGGTGGTGAACTGGGCGATACCGAAAAGCAGTTTGCCTTTCGTTATGCTTCTGCCGGACTTAGTTATACGCTTTTACCGCAGTTGAGTGTGTCTGGTGAATATATCTTTGGCGGTTATGACCGTTATGATGACAAGCAGCGTAATCTTGCAGTAGTTGCACTGAGTTATGATTTTTAAAATTATGAAATCATTCAGACTAGGCGGGTGAAAATCTGCCTTATCTGCAACTATTGATTAATAGCATAAGCCATGACTTGAAGTTGATTCATGCTCCGGCAGCTCAGGAAAGGTTGAGGGTTTGGTTTAATCTGCCAGAATTTCAGACAAATATTATCAATTTCATAAAATAATTCTATAATAGCGCCCATTCTCGGCAGCGTTATCCAGACACTTAGTCAAATGGCATAACCTGACCATTTTCTATTTTTCATTCAAGTTCTCCTCCGTGAACCGGCTTGTATATTCAGATTCAGCATCTTATCTGTCCGTGACGGCACATAAGAACATTTAGGTATCCACATGGAAATTAAGGTCAATTATCTCGATAATCTTCGCCAGGAAGCCAAGTTCGATGACTTCACGGTAATCGCCGATCAGCCGATCCGCTATAAAGGCGATGGTTCGGCACCCGGCCCATTCGATTATTTTCTGGCGTCATCGGCACTTTGTGCAGCTTATTTTGTCAAAGTCTATTGCGCAGCACGTGACATTCCGACTGATAATATCCGCCTTTCGCAAAACAATATTGTTGATCCTGAAAACCGCTATAAACAGATTTTTAAAATTCAGGTGGAACTGCCGGCTGATATTTCTGAAAAAGATCGCCAAGGAATTTTACGTTCGATAGACCGTTGTACCGTCAAGAAAGTCATTCAAACCGGTCCTGAATTTGTCATTGAAGAAGTGGAAAGTATTGATGCGGATGCTCAAGCCTTGTTAATGCCAAGTCTGGCTTCTGAAAACAGTACGTTTATTCCAGGTAAAGACCTTCCGCTGGAAGAAACCATTGCCAATATGTCTGCAATTCTGGCAGGCCTTGGCATGAAGATTGAAATTGCCTCTTGGCGTAATATCGTGCCGAATGTCTGGTCGCTACATATCCGTGATGCGCAGTCGCCAATGTGTTTTACCAATGGTAAGGGCTCAACCAAAGAAAGTGCGCTGGCATCTGCTTTGGGTGAATTTATTGAGCGTCTGAACTGTAACTTCTTCTATAATGACCAGTTCTGGGGTGAAGATATTGCCAATGCAGAATTTGTGCATTATCCGGATGAAAAATGGTTCCAGCCAGCTCCAAATGGCGAGTTGCCAGCAGAAGTTTTAGATGAACATACCCGTGAAATTTATGATCCAGAAGATGAGTTATTGGGTACCCATCTTTATGATACTAATTCGGGGAACAAGGCTCGCGGTATCTGTTCATTGCCATTTGTACGTCAGTCTGATGGTGAAACCGTTTATTTCCCATCAAATCTGATCGAAAACTTATACCTGAGCAATGGTATGAGCGCCGGGAATACGCTGTCTGAAGCGCAAGTACAATGTCTGTCTGAAATTTTTGAGCGTGCTGTTAAACGTGAAATTCTGGAAGGTGAACTCGCACTACCGGATGTGCCTGAACAGGTTCTGGCAAAATATCCAAAAATTGTTGAAGGCATTAAAGGTCTGGAAGAACAGGGCTTTCCGGTTCTGGTTAAAGATGCTTCTTTGGGTGGTCAGTTCCCGGTCATGTGTGTGACCTTAATGAACCCGCGTACTGGCGGTGTATTTGCCTCATTTGGTGCCCATCCTAACTTTGAAGTAGCATTAGAACGCAGTCTGACTGAGTTGTTACAAGGCCGTAGTTTTGAAGGTCTGAATGATCTGCCAAAACCAACCTTTAGCAGCAATGCAGTAACTGAACCGAATAACTTTGTTGAGCATTTCATCGACTCAAGCGGTGTGGTGTCTTGGCGTTTCTTCAGTGCGAAATCAGATTATGATTTTGTCGAGTGGGATTTCACCAATAATGGTCAAAACTCGAATGCGGATGAAGCTCAGGAATTATTCACGATTCTTGAAGACATGGGCCATGAAGTTTATATGGCGGTGTATCAGCATTTAGGGGCAACAGCTTGCCGTATTTTGGTACCGGGCTATTCGGAAATTTATCTTGTAGAAGATCTGGTTTGGGACAATACCAACAAGGCTTTGTTATATCGTGAAGATATCCTGAATCTGCATCGACTGGATGATGAAAAACTGGAAGCACTGGTTGAGCGTCTGGAAGAAGCAGATGAGGATGACTATACCGAGATCAAAACCTTGATCGGTATCGAGTTCGATGAAAATACCGAATGGGGGCAACTAACGATTCTTGAACTGAAACTGCTGATTTATGTAGCTTTGCAGCAATTTGAAGAAGCCAAAGATCTGGTTGAGCAGTTCCTGCAGTTCAATACCAATACTGTTGAACGTGGCCTGTTCTACCAGTGTATGAATGTCGTTCTGGAAGTCATGCTGGATGATGACATGGAACTGGAAGATTATGAACACAACTTCCGTCGTATGTTTGGTGATGAACGTATGGATGCAGTCATGGGTTCAGTTGAAGGCACAGTCCGTTTCTATGGTTTGGCTGAAACCAGTATGAAGCTTGAAGGTCTGGATCGTCATTTACGCCTGATTGACAGCTATAAAAAACTGCATGCAGCGCGTGCCAAGTTTGTGGCTCAGCAATAATCCATAGATAGCTGCATCAAAAAACCGCCTCAAGATAGGCGGTTTTTTTTATGGCTTTAAATATTTAAGATTTACAAATCAGACAAATTCCTGACAAAAAGCTACAGTATTTTGCGCCAATACTGGGCATAAATTAATTCATAAACAGTGATTTACATAATGGATAGTCAGATACTCACTTTGCTATTCATCTTTAAGAACCGGATAAAAGAATCTTAATGATATTTAATGAGGAATATGAATGTACCTCAAACAGCTGATCGAACAATTAAAAGTAGAATTCAATTCTTCTTCGACTGATCCCGAGCAGCAGATTGATTACGCTTTACATCAGCTGATTCCACACAGTCTGGAGGTGCCATACCCGGGTGAAGGACAGACCTTAAAACGCTGGCAAGTCCTGAGTCAGGTTGCTGCCATAGACTTGAGTCTGGCCAAGCTATATGAATCGCATCTGGATGTACTGGCGATACTGCATGAACTACATGCTGATCCTGAGCAGATTGTCGGATTGACTGCTATCTGGGCAGCAGAAGGTGGTCCTAAACCTTTACAGCTGGAAGATGATCTGCTTTCCGGAATTAAACCATGGTGTTCAGCCGCGGGTCAGGTACAGCAGGCTTTATTGACCTATCGGGATGAAGAAGAACACTCGCAACTGTTACTGGTAGATATGACCCAGCATGGGATTCAGATCAATACCAGTGCCTGGCATGCTGTAGGGATGCAATATACACGCACGGCTGAGGTCAGCTTCAATCAGGTCAAAATCAAAACCATCAGCAAGCCAAACTATTATCTGGATCGTCATGGATTCTGGCATGGTGCGGCTGGTGTCGCTGCCTGCTGGTTTGGTGCAACGCTCAAACTGGCCGGTTATTTAAAGCATGCCATGCATCATAAAACTAATCCATTTAGAGAAATGTATCTGGGTGAGGTCAGTAGCAAGCTGTATGCAACTCGTGCACTATTTTATGAGGCTGCAAAATTGATTGATGCCGACCCTAGGCATAATCATGAGCTAATGATCCGAGCTTTACGTGCCCAGGTCGAAGACTCTGCACTGGCAGTACTGGAACTTTGTGGTAAAGCCTTAGGTGCAGCACCATATTGTCAGGAGGCGGATTTTGCCCGCTGTGTAGCAGATTTGCCCGTATTTATCCGGCAAAGCCATGCTGCATTTGATTTGCAGTGTATTGGTCAACTGACGATGGAGGATGAACAGACATGGGCACTTTAAAACATCCAATCGTTGAAGACCGTATTATTCAGGGTAAAGGAACAGCGCTAGAAGAATGGCAGCAGAGTCAGCAGCTCCATCATTTAAAAGCGCTTGAACTGAGTAAAATATTTCCCCTAAATAGTCGCATTTGTATTGTTGCTCCACATCCGGATGATGAAGTTCTTGGCTGTGGTGGACTGATTCAGCAGCTGGATGCAGCGGGTTATGAGATTGTTCTGTTTGCAGTCACCAATGGCACAGCCAGTCATCCCGACTCCAGACTATATACACCAGAGCAGCTGGATCATATCCGACCCCAGGAAACAATAAATGCTTTAGGCGTTCTCGATCTGAAACAATCGATACAGCGTATTGCGCTGAATATCCAGGATGGTGAAGTAGCGCAACAACGTGACCAGTTGGTTGCTGCTTTAAAACCGTATTTGCAAGCAAATGATATTCTGGTAACCACTTTTGAACATGATGGCCATCCTGATCATGAGATTACAGGTCAGGTAAGCAAACAGCTTGCAGCAACGCATTCTTTAAAATGTTTACAGGTGCTGATCTGGACCTGGCATTGGGCCAGTCCTGGAGATAGTCGTATTCCTTGGCATAAAGCCCTTAGACTTGAACTCAACGCAAAGCAGTTAGCGCGTAAAATAGAAGCCATGCAATGTTTTAAAAGCCAGCTTGAACCGGACTCCAGTACAGGTAAAGCTGCTATCGTATCGGGCAGCGCATTAGCACGTCTTTTACAGCCATGGGAGGTCTATATTGATGACGAAGGCCATCTATAATCATGACTACTTCGCCGAGCTGTATCGCATAAATAATGGCGATCCCTGGCAGTATGAACAGCGCTGGTATGAGAAGCGCAAACGCGATATGACCTTAGCTGTACTGCCTTATCCCAAATTTAAAAATGGTATTGAAATTGGCTGCAGTAACGGCGTGCTGAGCGCCGAGTTGGCTGAACGATGCGAAGCTTTACTGTGTATGGATGCCAATTCGACCGCCATACAGCTAGCGAATCAGCGCCTGATCCATAATCATGTCAAAGTGGTGCAGGGGATTGTGCCTCTGGATTTGCCAACACAGCAGTTTGATCTGATTGTTGCCAGCGAAATGCTATATTACCTTGAAGAAAATATTCTGCTGCAACTGGTTGAATGGATGAATACGCATCTTAGTCCACAAGGCTGTATTGTGGCTTGCCACTGGCGACATGCGATTGAAGGCTTTAGTCTGAATGGAGAACAGGTTCATCAGATTTTAAAACAGCGATTGCATTATTATCACCACACACAGTTACAGGATGCCGATTTTTTTCTGGATGTCTGGACACATGATGTAAATTCGATTGCTGTACAGGAAGGATTGTTATGAAAAAAATTGGTGTTGTCATTCCGGCCTGTAACGAAGAAGAAGAAATCGAACATTGTCTGCAGGCATTGGAACAGGCACGCCAAAAATTTTATCAGGACATGCCTCAAAGTCATTGCATACAAATTCAAATTCTTGTCGTGATGGATAGCTGTACTGATGCTACAGCAGAAAAGTTAAACACTTATAATGTTTTAGCTATAAGTTGTAACTATCGTTGTGTAGGAAAAACCCGTGATCTCGGTATACAGCATTTGATCCAACAAGGCTATGACTGGATTTGCTGTACGGATGCAGATTCCAGAGTACATCCAGACTGGTTTAAGACCATGCTGCTGCATCAGCCTACACATGTGATTTGCGGAGTCGTTGAAATTGCGCAATGGGAGCACTTAAGTTTAGCTACCCAAAAAAAATATCTGCACCATTATCAGGATTATATGGGGCATCGGCATATTCATGGTGCTAACCTTTGTTTTAAAGCATCGAGTTATAAGCTTCTTGGTGGCTTCAAACCTATGCCATGTCATGAAGATGTAGATCTGGTTAAACGCGCGGAAAAAATGGGAATGCATATTACCTGGTCTAACCAGTTGAGAGTGGTAACCAGCAGTCGCCTGATTTCACGTGTCCGTGAAGGATTTTCACAATTTTTATGGAGCATTGAACGACAAAATCAGGATAACAAATCCAATACAAAATGCCTGAGAAAAATTATTTGAATTTTTTTGGAACTATATTTTTTAATGAATCATAGGCTTAACAATTTGGCCGATTTTTTTGATTAAAACCTATTCCATTTAAAATAAAACCGCTTATAATTCATCCAAATTAAGCCCTGTGAACTAATACATTTCAAGTATAAGTTCATGGGGTTTTTCTATGGATCAACGGTTTGGGATACCGCACCGAAATTTTTACTGGTTCTTACTATGTACGCTCCGTTATTACCTGCTTCTCTTCGTGCGCTTCCACGTAGTCATT
Source organism: Acinetobacter sp. LCT-H3 (assembly GCF_001866125.1). NCBI lineage: Bacteria > Pseudomonadati > Pseudomonadota > Gammaproteobacteria > Moraxellales > Moraxellaceae > Acinetobacter > Acinetobacter sp. LCT-H3. The sequence continues at coordinate 46,480 of NZ_MODX01000006.1, forward strand.
GGCAACGTATTGCCACTGCACTATGTTTTTTCGCTCTGGGTTTTAGTACCGCTGCCTGGGCACCGTTGATTCCACTGGTGCAGCAGCGTCTGAATTTGAGCCATTCGGATTTCGGTGTGCTATTGCTTGCCGCTGGCGTAGGTTCAATGATTGCCATGCCATTGGCAGGTCGTATGGCACATCGTTACGGCTGTCGTTCCGTTATTGCTACGGTACTGGCTGCATTTGTTTTGATTCTGCCTGCATTGGCATTTAGCCCGACTAAATTGCTATTGGCAACCGCTTTATTCTGCTTCGGTGCTAGCGCTGGCGCACTCGGCGTATCGGTTAACCTTCAGGCAATTAAACTGGAAAGTCAGCAACGTAAAAGCATGATGTCACTGTTCCATGGCGTATGTAGCCTGGGTGGTTTGGCAGGTGTGTTGGGTATGACCAGTATGCTGGCATTTGGTCTTGCACTGCCTTTGAGTGTACTGGTGATCAGTATGAGCATTTTACTAATCATGGTATTTGCTGTGCCATTCTGTCTAAAAGCAGAAGCTGCAGCTGAAGCAACAGAATCTGAAGATACTACCCAGAAAGTTGCCCATAAACCACGTCCAACATTTGCAATTCTTTGCATGGGATTGATTTGTTTTATCGCTTTTCTGTCTGAAGGCGCAGCGATGGACTGGAGTGGAATTTACCTGAATACTCAATTTAAAGTTCAAGCATCTCAAGCTGGTCTAGCTTACAGTTGCTTTGCTGCATTGATGGTTGCAGGACGTTTAAGTGGCCATTTGATCATTCGCTTCTTTGGTGAAAAGAACACGATTCTGTACAGTGCCACTTTAGCAGGTTTGGGTCTTCTGACTGTGGTATTTGCACCAGTCTGGTATGTGGCTTTGATTGGTTATGCGATCCTGGGTCTGGGTAGCGCCAATATCGTTCCGTTGATGTTCTCACGTGCAGGACGTCAAACTGAATTACCAAAACATATTGCTTTATCTTATGTTTCTGTATTTGCTTATACCGGTTCTTTGCTTGGGCCAGCATTGGTGGGATTCGGAAGCGAGATCATAGGTCTAAGCCAGGTATTCTTTATCATTGCAGTTGGCCTGATCAGTATTACTGTACTGAACCAGCTGACTTCTGCTCCAGCAACTGCGGCAGAAGCAGAAAAAACACAAACACCAGCATAAAGCTGGTGTTTTTTGTTTAAATCAAAGCAATTTAATGCTGTAAATAAAGATCGTGAGAGGGTGACTTGCTAAGTGGCTGGTAAATATACTGGCTATTTACGTGTTTAAGATCTTTTAAGAAACAATCACGCCAATGCACTATGTCATAGTCCATCAGACCTTGAAATAGCGCCTGATAACGTGCAATACGTTCAGACTTTGGCATTTTTACTGCCAGCTTTAAGGCTTTGATCATGCTGTTATTATCATAAGGATCGACCAGTAAAGCTTCACGCATCTGCTCAGCAGCACCCGCATATTTGGACAGAATCAAAATGCCCGGATTTTCTGGATCTTGAGCAGCAATATATTCCTTCGCTACCAGATTCATGCCATCACGTACCGAATTGACCCAGCAGATTTCCGACTTGCGATATAAACGCATCAAGGCATGATGGCCTAAAGCATCATAATGACAGTCAAAGACCGGTTGATCTGTATGAGAGAAATCCTGATTCAGCTGATCGACACCTCGTTTTAAATCCCGATACAGATTGGCATAGGTCGGAACTTCCAGTCTGCAAGGACAGGCAATCTGAAACTGGCGTATCTTCGACAACATTTCAGGAGTTTCTTGGAAACATTGACGCAGCGCATCCACCTTCTGTAATAAGCCCTTGCTATAGTCAATTCGGTCTACTGAAATGATATGTTTAACATCAGGTGATGAACTGAAATCAAATGGCAGTTCAGTATCAGTGAGTTGTCCCGCACGACGCTGGATTGCAGTAGGATGCACACTGATCGGATAAGCTTTTACTTCTACCTGACGCTGTCCATTACGCAGAATATTGTTGGTATGTGCAGTTAGAGACAAGGTAGTTTTCAGGAAATCATAACAGTTTCTCTGATCCTGCTGCGTTTGCATGCCAAGCAGGTCGTACTGTGCCAGATGCGCTGCAAGATGCTGGCTGCAGGCTAGATCTTGCCATTTTTGTGTCTCTGGAAATGGAATATGCAGGAAGAAACCGATACGATTGCGCATGCCCAACTGACGGCAGTAATGTGCAACACTTAAGAAATGATAGTCATGCACCCAGATCATGTCACCCGGTTCGATAATTTTCTGCAACTGGCGGGCAAACTTGAAATTGACATCCTGATAGATCCGGTAATCCTGATCTGAGTAATCAATATATTGATTTTGGTCATGCATTAGCGGCCATAGTGCACCATTCGCAAAACCACAGTAAAAACCCTGATATTCAGCTTCAGAGAAACTACAGGTATGATATTCAATCTGCTGATCTTTCAGGACGTCAAAGGAATTCTGCCTATACGCCGTCTTTTTGCCATTCCATCCCATCCAGATGCCGCCTATACCATTTAGGGCATCTTCCAGAGCAACCGCAAGACCACCTGCCTGAGTGGCATTCGGGTTCGGTAATGTTACACGGTTGGATAATACAATGAGTCGGGACACGTTTTTTCTCCTTTCATTTCTTGTTTTAACGCTTTTAGTGATGTTAAAAATTCATGTAAGAAAAAACCGACATCTGCCACGTCGTCTAAACGAGCTTTGGCTGCGCTTTCTCCTGGGCCAACTTTGATTGACATACCTCCATAGTCATTAATGATGTGAAAACCAGCTTCATCCGTTAAATCATCCCCAATGAAAATGGGGTAAAACTGCTCAGCTTCAAGATCCTCTAAAATATGCTGGATTGCCGCACCTTTATTGCAACCGTGGGGAACCAGTTCATAGACACATTTGCCGCTTTTTAATTCAAAACTTGTAAATTGTTTAAGATAATTATCAATAATGGCTTTTGCCTGATCTGCATATTCAGGATGTTCACGGAAATGTAGGGCAACTGAATGGGTTTTGTGTTCTACCCGAATCGGCTGCCATTTATTCTGCTGCTCAAGCACACTAGATTTGAGTTGTTCGAGTTCTTTGTGATTGATATAAACAAGTTTTTGACCTATACCATCTTGCTGTAGCAACTCTATGCCATGTGATCCGATAATATTCCAGCAATAAGGCTGAATCAGTCGTTGTGCTTGCTCGATAGAACGTCCAGTAACCAGATATAAAGGTAAAAATTGCTGGATTTGTGCAATATTATTTAGGGTAGAAGAGGGGATAAAACTCTGTTCAGGATCTGGATGAAATTCTGAAAGTGTACCGTCAATGTCTAAAAATAAAATACAGGGTAAGGAATTATATTTAGCTCTCCGATCCAGCTTTTTCGCTATCTCGGGATAAATAGAATCTAGAACAGCATTTGTAGTTTTCATTGTTAGGGTGTAATAAATTACAGTCTCTTGATGCATTGATTATTTTTATAACATGTCAAGATCTGTGATCTGCTTATTCCTATAATGAATAATACATTTCACCTATCTACTGTAACGTTGCAATATCTTGTAAAAATGTCTTGAAAACCACATTTCTATAAAATTTTTACTCAATCAGAAATTTCTAAAATCTATCAAGATATGAATAAGCATAGTTTTGTATAAGAATTTTTATAACAGACAAGGAGCATTGTCAGTTTATAAATGCAGTGTTAAGAAGTGATCTAAAAGGAAAAACAGAGAGAAGGAAATCATTTCGTCAAATCAAACTTAATAAAAACTATGAACATAGATAAAAATGCATGGTTCATTGATCGAGGAATGCATCATCATAATAATTCGGATATAAGCAATGAAGCTCTCAATAAATTTTATGCTTCCATGGCAGCGAAGGTCACTGTGGTTGCAGTGACCGTGACCGCGGGTGTGGTCAATAAAACTTTCACCCCCCCTCAGCAAGTCACTTCAGATTTAAGTTACCTAGAACCACAATCTTTTACTGACTTTACAGGCATGACACAACCTGCCATTACATTAAAAAATACTAAATTAGGAACACGACAGTTCGAAAGTCAAGTTCAACGACCATTACTCACAAATTCAGATGCACAATGGAGTAATTACACTCGCGATTATGATTATCCCAATATGGTCACTTTGCCTGTACAGTAGATTAAAATGCGTGATGGTACCAAAATCGCAATTCGTGTTACCTTGCCAGCTGATCAGAATAAACAACCCGATTTTACTAAACCACATCCAGTGATTTTAATCCAGACACTCTACAATACAGGCCTTGCAGGCCAGATTGCGGATATGGCAGGCGGCCCGAATCCTGAGTTTGTAGGCCGTGGTTATGCCACAGTAGCTGCAGATGTACATAGTACCGGTTCTTCAGAAGGGGTATGGCAGGCATTTGATGGCATTAAACAGCAGGACAGTTTTGAAATTATTGACTGGGCTGGCAAACAGTTATGGTCAAATGGCAATATTGGTCTCTATGGTGTTTCTTATCTAGGTATTACCAGTCTGCTGGGGGCATCTACCCAGCATCCGGCATTAAAAGCCGCATTTCCAATGGTATCAATTGGTGATGGTGAGCGTGATATTTTATACAATGGCGGGCAGTTTAATACCAACTTTATCCTATTGTGGATGAGTCGGGTTAGCTTGCTTGGCGCATTACCAGTTGATGCGATTCAAACTGATCCAGTGAATGGTATTACTCTAGGGCTGGATAAAATTCAGAATTTGCTGAAGGCAAAGCCTCACCATCAAATCATTCTTGTTTTCAAAATTAGCTTTTAAAATATAAGTCGGGTTAACTGCTGGGAATGTTAGTAGATATAAATACAAATTGAATAAATATCATCATTGTTATTTAAAACTGAAAAAAACTAACAGATAAAAATTTTATGCTTTATGATCAGCATATTGAAATTGCTTTATGGAAATTCTGCAGGAAGACATGTTAGAACTTCGTCATTTAAAAACTTTAGTTGCTTTACGAGAACATGGTTCATTGGTCGCCGCTGCAGGAGATTTGTGTCTTACACCTTCAGCCTTATCTCATCAATTGCGTGAAATTGATCAATGGGTTGGCGTAGAAGTCGTAAATCGCCGTAGTCGGCCTGTGAGCTTTTCCAATGTTGGACAGCGATTACTTAAACTGGCAGATGAAATATTGCCTCAGGTACAGATTGCCCAAAGTGATATTACTCGTATTGTCCATGGACAGACGGGACGTATTATTTTCTCCTCTGAATGTCATAGCTGCTTTGACTGGCTGATGCCTTTACTCAATCAGTATCGCATCCAATATCCAGATGTAGATTTAGACTTTGCTTCAGGCTTTGAAGCCAATCCGCATGAGCTTTTACAAACTGGTGAGTTTGACTTGCTGATTACCGCCGATCCGATCGCATTAAAAGGGATAGAGTATTTTCCGATTTTTGAATATGAATCACGTTTGGTACTTTCCAATACTCATCCACTGGTACGTGCCAAAGAGATTAGCGTACAGCAACTGGCAGAAGAAACACTGGTGACTTACCCAGTGGATAAACATCGCCTAGACATCATGTCACGCCTGTTTATTCCAGCCAATATCTTGCCAAAACAGATCCGGAGGACTGATTTAACCCAGATGTTGATTCAGCTGGTGGCAAGTGGACGCGGAATTGCAGCATTACCGGACTGGGTGGTGAATGAATATGAACAGAAAGGCTGGGTAAGCTCCCGCCGTCTGGATTGCGTCGCACCTGAAGGATTACGCCGTACTTTATTTGCAGGCTATCGCACTGAAGAAAAACAGAAAGATTATTTTGAAGGGTTCCTGAAGCAGTTAGAACGGTTCTCCAAGAAAAGAGAGGCATATTATGATTAACGCTTGTTATTATTTTTTAAACATAGGTAATGCAAGAAAGACTCTGATCCACTGTTCAAACTGAAAGCTGGAAAATAATCCAGCCAAAACCAGAGCCTTTCATTTCAACTCAAGCCGCAAATAAAGGACTGAATCCATGCTTACGCAGCAATTTCCGGTACATGCTGGAACTGCGATCTGCCGGGAAATGTGCTTCTAAAGACAAGTCCAAAGGCAGATATTCAGGTTTCTGGTTTTCGACGATTAACCGGTCTTCTTCAAAAATTTTCAGGTTAAAGTCATAAGCATCTTCAACTGGCAGGTCTTTGTCATAATTCCGGCAGATGGGTGCAAACAGCCGCGTAGTACGTGCTGTCATAGGCGAAGCTGCATTCATAATGACCTGTTTGGCATCATGGGGAAAATGAATGGTCAAGGTCGCGGTAAAGGGTACACTGATTTCAAAATGGCGTAGCCATTTAAAGTCTTTTGCACCGCGCTGATCCAGTCCGATCGGATAGCGTCCAACGGTACTGATATAGTCAGCAGCAAAACCATAATCTGTCTCATAGGTTTGATAATCGGGTACTTCTGAATTATCCGGATCGCCAAAAGTATCTGGATGTACCCAGGCAAAATGTGCGACATCAATAAAACCTTCTAGCTGCCGACCGGCAAAACACTGAATATCAACTTTCGGGCAAACCAGTTGCTGGTAATCTGGTTCATCCCAGTAAGGCATTTGCGGAATATTTGCCTTAGCCTGTTTATCTGCCAGCAATGAGCACCAGATCAGACCATATTTTTCTACGGCGGCATAGGTTTTTAGATTGAAACGCTCAGAGATTTTTTGCTGCGGATGGGCCGGGATACGATTACATTTTCCACCTGATCCAAAGCGTAGACCGTGATAAGGACAAACCACACCTTGTCCATCATTTTTTCCCAGACTTAAAGCAACCCCTCGATGTGGACAGGTATCTCGCGCCACAATAATTTCATCCCCCATTTTATAAATTACCAAGGGCATATCCAGCAACATGGTCCCGATTGGCTGTTCAGAGACTTCGCGTGCCAAGGCTACCGGATACCAGTATTGCGCTAACAGGTGCCAGTCATGTTCTGAAAATGTCATATGAACAGGTAAGTCAGGCTGATGCGTGAGGATGGTTTTACTATTCATGATTGCCTCAAATCGGTGATATTCGATTGAATATAGATCAACAGCCCATTCACCGAAATTAGAGAAATCCGTATGAGGTATTGAGAAAATTAGAACACTCTTTACCATTTGAAGATCATTCTCTTTTATATGTGAGCATATTTTGAGAATTAACGCGTCTTTATGGAAAAGGTAGACCTCACAAATCATTTATTAGGCTGCTTGCTGAGAAATCTGACTTTTTAGCTGTTCCATCTGTTCAATAATATGCTTGATCATTAGCTGGGAGGCTCGTGAAATCTGACGTTTTGGCGCCACGCAAAGGGCAAGGGTCAAAGGACGTACACCTTTTTCCGTAATCAGTTTAAAGATCAGTTCATCGCGTTGCAGTTCCGGGAAGACATCCAGATAACTCAAGATGCCAATACCGGTATTGGCTTTGATCATGCTGTTCATCAGGCGGATATCATTGGATTCCGTTTTGCGTGCCGGAATGAATTTGTGATGTTTGTACATGGCCTGTACATAGTCATGAATGATTAGCGGCTCTGCTGCAATAAAATGATTGTCATCCAAGGTATCTGAAAAATAGATTCGTTCAGCCTCAGCAAGGGGATGCTGTTTGGACATGACAAAGCCCAAAGGCAATTCCAGAAAATGCAGTACTTCCAGCTGATGATGGGCTTTGGGATTAAGAATCAGCCCGAAATCCAGTTCGGTATCGATAATTTTTCGGGCAATCACTTCACTGTCTGCCACTCGTATATTGAAATTGATCCAAGGATACTGCGCATACATATGCTGTAGTGACTGCATTACAAAGCCTTCGCTCAAGGCAGAAATTAATCCAAATTCGATACTGCCACGTTTGAGTCCCTGAATTTCATCAAAGCGGATACATGTCTGCTGAAACTCCTTTTGCCATTTTAGAATATCGGCATATAGCATTTCACCCGCTAAAGTTAACTTCAGTCCGTTGGGCAAACGTTCAAACAGCTCAATACCTAATTCTTCTTCAGCCAGGGCGATCTGCCGGTGAACCGCAGATACCGAAATAAATAACTGATCTGCAGCCTTACGTAAACTGCCACTTTTCGCCACAGCAATAAAGTAATCAGAAAAGCGTGAAAACGGGGTATTTATCAATTTACTCAAGCCTGTTTCACCTGTACTTAAAATTCAATAAAAGCTTTATGCGAGTTTTATGCCAAAGCAGGAAGCTAAGGTCCAAGCCAAGCAAGTATTACAAGGTACTGTTCTAATTTTTAGAATGATTTATACGAAACATTCTAATAGACGAAAAAGTAAAAAAACGAGTAATTTCAATTGTAAATAACTGGAACGCTAGCCAGCACAAGCCACGTTTCAGGGGATTAAAAATATTCAGGATTTTGCAGAAAAAAGGTTTGATATGAACGCTATTCCAATGATCAATGTATTTAGCAAGCCATGCTACAGCCAGTTTGATGATCAGGATTGGGAAATTCTGGCGCATCATTGGTATCCGGTTGCACGTATTCAGGACGTGAACGAAAAGCCACAGCAAGTGACTTTGCTGGATGTCAAACTGGCAATTTATAAAACTGAAAGCGGCGTCATTCATCTGGTACGCGATATCTGTCCGCATCGTGGTGTACCACTGAGCAAGGGCTGGGTTTCTGGGGAAAATATTGTCTGTCCCTATCATGGGCTGCAATACAACGAACAGGGAAAATGTATCAAAATCCCAGCGCAACCCGAGTTGACTAAAATCTCAGACCGTTTCTCGCTCACAAAATTTCCAGTCGTAGAAAAATACGGTCTGATCTGGACCAGCCTGTTTAGCCGGAATGAAATTGCTGCCAATTTCCCGGTACTAGATACCTGGGATACCGCAGAACATCAATCTATTTTACCGCCATTTGTGGATATTGCCGGTTCGAGTGGTCGTCAGTTAGAAGGCTTTATTGATGTAGCGCATTTTGCCTGGGTGCATCACAATGCTTTTGCCGATCGCGATAATCCGGTGGTGCCGAAATACAATACCGAACGTACGTCTTATGGTCTGCATACTGAATATGTCAGTAATGTCAGCAATTATCCTCATGGCATGCAGCATCTGGCACCTGAAGGATTTTTATGGAAACGCGTGTTTGATGTCTATCCACCATTTTCTGCGATATTAACTGTGCATTTTCCAAATGAAGGCATTCTTAAAATCCTGAATGCCTGCTGCCCGGTGTCACACAACCAAACCAGACTGTTTGTACCATTAACCCGAAATTTTGATACCACTGGCGATTTACAGGCAGTTTATGATTTTAATGCACAGATCTTTGCTGAAGACCAGGAACTGGTAGAAAGTCAAAAACCGGAAGAGCTGCCACTGGATATTTCCATGGAAGCACATTTTGAAGCAGATCGCTCATCAACAACTTATCGACGTATATTGGCAGAATGGGGATTAAGTAAACGTTATATTGTTTAAAATAAACCAGTATATTTTTATTTAACAAGCAGGGGCTATATTTAAATAAATTATACTTTCTTAAAATGCAAAGAATCTATTTAAATATTCAATCATTTAAAATTTATTCTAGTATAAATAAGCCGTCCAAATCATCAGCAGATATTAAATTTTTTAAGACTTTCTAATGATGTGGGACGGCGTGCTACCCAGTTGGGACATCATCCCTTTGGAGCAGTACTGGTGGCGCCAGATCATGAAACGGTGCTGCTCACCCAATGTAATATTGATACGGTCAATCATGCAGAATCGACATTAGCCCGTATTGCTGCCACCAATTATCTAGCAGATTATTTATGGCAATGTACGCTTTATACGGCAGTAGAACCTTGCTGTATGTGTGCTGGAACCATCTATTGGGCTAATATAGGCCGTGTAGTTTATGGTATTTTGGAAAAATATTTACTTGAATGTACCGGTAATCATCAGGAAAACCCAACGATGAGTGTCAGCTCACACTATATCTTTAGCCATGGACAAAAGGACATTGACTTGATTGGACCAGTACCTGAGATTGAAGCTGAAACGGTCAGTTTACAAAAGCAATTCTGACAAAGCAGATAAGCCTTTTTAGAAGAAAATCCCATTTTAAGAATGGGATTTTTTATTTTTACAGAAATTATTTTAAATATAAATGCCCATTTTAATAGCATTTACTTATATCAAGCGCACTTATTTAATTCATTTTATTTAATATTAAAAAAATTATTTATTAATAAATATTAAAATAATAAAATATTACTTTTATTTTAAAAGAAATAAATTAAATAAATCATTTTTTAATCAAGTTGGAATAGTTATTGCTAATTATAAAAAGAACCGATTTTACTCATCTGAGTAAAGTTATTGATTAGTGTGCATGGGGCACAAGTACAAAAAGAGCGGAAGAGAATGAAAGAAAAAAAGATCTTTAAAACCGGATTCAAAACACTGATGGGGATACTATGTGCGGGTGGCCTGGTGGCGGCATCAATGACTCATGCACAGGATAAAGCAGCATTTGTATATATTGGCCCAACCAGTGACCATGGCTGGACCTATTCACATGATCAGGGCCGGATCAAGGCTGAAAAAGCGCTGGGCGGCAAATATAAAACCTCCTATATCGAAAATGTTCCAGAAACTGCCGATGCAGAGCGTGTTATCCGTAACCTGGCGCAGCAGGGCAATAAAGTCGTTTTTGCCACCTCATTTGGCTATATGAATGCCATGGAGAAAGTCTCCAAGCAGTTCCCGAATACGGTATTTATGCATGCCACTGGTTATAAGCAGGGCAAGAACCTGGGGGTATATGACGTTCGTACCTATGAGGGTGCCTATATGCTCGGTGTGGTTGCTGGGCAGAAAACCAAAAACAATGTTTTAGGTGTCGTGGCATCATTCCCGATTCCTGAAGTGGTGCGCAACATCAATGCTTATACTTTGGGTGCGCAAAGCGTGAATCCAAAAGTGAAAACCAAAGTGATCTGGGTCAATTCATGGTTTAACCCGGGCAAGGAACGTGATGCTGCATTGGCATTGATTGCTCAAGGTGCCGATGTGTTGATGCAAAATACTGATTCTCCAGCAGTCGTTCAGGCAGCTGAACAGAAAGGGGTCTATGCCTTTGGCTGGGACTCGGACATGAGCAAATTTGGTCCTAAAGCCCATCTGGCGGCTTCGGTACTCCATTGGGAAAAAATCTACACCCCAGTGATGACTCAGGTCAGCAATAAAACATGGAAGCCAAGTGCACTGTGGTATGGGGTAAAACAGAAAGCTGTCGATATTGAGAGCTTTGGACCAATGGTAACCGCAGGTGAGAAAAAGAAAGCACTTGCTGTTCGAGATGCGATCCTGAAAGGTACCTTGCACCCATTTACTGGCCCGCTCTATAAACAGGATGGTTCAATGGTCATTGCTAAAGGTAAAACACTGGATGATGCCACCTTGAGCAAAATGAACTACTACGTAAAAGGTGTAGAAGGTTCACTTCCGAAATAAGAAAGAAAATAACAGACATCACATCATTCTAAAAACAGGCTCATGATTCATCTGGTCTTTAGCAAAAGGCAGATGAATCAACCAGCCGCATAAAACAGGGCACTTATGATGAATCCAACACATGATCTGTCTACACCTATGCCCAAGATGAATACAGGTTCAGGCAAGGATATTCCGCGACTGGAGCTGGTCAATATCTGCAAAAGCTATAATTCACTCAAGGCAAATGACCAGATTCATTTGACTGTATATCCTGGACAGATTCACGCTATTTTGGGTGAAAATGGTGCTGGGAAAAGCACCCTCATGAAAATTATTTATGGTGCAGTCAAAGCCAATCAGGGACAAATTCTGTGGAATGGTAAAGAAGTCCGAATAGACAGTCCATCAATGGCGAGAAAACTCGGGATCGGCATGGTCTATCAGCATTTTTCCCTGTTTGAGACCCTGACTGTTGCTGAAAATATTTTATTGGGACTGGATGAAAAAGTAGATTTACCGAACCTGAGCAAGAAAATTATTGCCGTTTCTGAACAGTATGGTTTACCTGTCGATCCGCGAAGGGAAGTTCATTCCTTATCGGTAGGTGAGCGGCAGCGTGTAGAAATTATTCGTTGCCTGTTACAACATCCAGCGCTGATTATCCTGGATGAGCCGACTTCAGTTTTGACACCCCAAGCGGTACGGCAGTTATTTAAAACTCTGCGCATGCTGGCATCTCAGGGAGTTTCTATTTTATATATCAGTCATAAACTGCATGAAATTAAAGAACTCTGTGATGAAGCCACGATTTTGCGTAATGGACAAGTCACTGGAAACGTCGATCCACGAGAAAAATCGACCAGTGATTTGGCCCGCCTGATGATTGGCCGTGATTTACCCACTTATATACGCGCAGAATATCAGGGCATACCAGAAACCTGTTTTCAGGTTGAAAATCTTGGCTATCAGTCTGATGATCCTTTTGGTGTGTCCTTACAAAATATCAATCTTAGCGTTCAGGCAGGTGAAATTGTCGGTATTGCCGGTATTTCCGGAAATGGACAGGCCGAACTGCTGTCTTTATTGTCCGGCGAAGCGCTGACCAAAACCGGCAGGCTTTATCTGGAACAACAGGAGATTACTGCATTAACTGCTGGCCAGCGGCGTAATGTGGGACTTGGGTTTGTACCGGAAGAACGTTTAGGTCGTGGTGCCGTCCCCAATATGACATTGGCTCAAAATGTGCTATTGACCGCCTATCGTCAGAAATTCACCCGTTGGGGCTTAATTAAATTCTCAGATATCCAGACTTTTGCTGAAAAAATTATCAAAAAATTTGGGGTTAAGGCCAGTGGTGCGAACGCAGAAGCCCGTTCTTTATCGGGTGGGAATTTGCAAAAATTTATTGTCGGCCGTGAAATTCTGCAGAATCCAAAATTCCTGATCGTGGCTCAGCCCACATGGGGCGTAGATGTAGGTGCTTCCATGTTTATCCGTCAGACGCTGATCGATCTGTCACGTCAAGGGGTCGGTATTCTGGTGATTTCCGAAGAACTCGAAGAACTGTTTGAGATGAGCGATCGCATTTGTGTACTCGCCAATGGCGAGCTGTCGAATCCAGTTCCAACCCAGCAAACCAATGCAGAAAGTATTGGCTTACTCATGTCTGGCATTCAACGCCATGAAGCGACCTCGGCCACGGCAGAGGAGCAACACGCTCATGCTTAAGACTTTATTAAAACAACAAATGATCTGTGGAGGATGAGCACATGCATTTACTCGAACCACGTGAACATCCGTCACAACTGATGAAATGGCTGTCACCAGTTATTGCCCTGGCAGCCATGCTGGTCGTTGGCAGTATTTTATTTTTAATGCTGGGGATTAGTCCTGCACAGGCCATGTATGTATTTTTTATTGAACCGCTGATGACTTCCTATGGCTGGAGCGAGTTGGCCGTTAAAGCGGGCCCTCTAATTCTGATTGCCTTGGGTTTAGCTGTTGGGTTTCGTGCCAAACTGTTCAATATCGGTGCCGAAGGTCAGCTGATCATGGGTGCCATTTTTGGCGGCGGTATCGCACTGCTATTCCATGAACAGGCAGGTTGGTGGATTTTACCTCTTATGATTTTTATGGGCGCAATTGGCGGTGCCTTATGGGGCGCAATTCCTGCATTACTGAAAACCCATTTTAATGCCGAAGAAACCCTGACCACCTTGATGATGAACTATGTCGCACTGTTTGTATTGCTCTATCTGGTTAATGGTCCTTGGCGTGATTCAGAGGGCATGAATTTTCCGCAAACTGTCATGTTTAGTGAAAGTGCAACCTTACCGATGATTCTGGAAGGAACACGGGTTAATGCTTCAATCTTTATCATCGCTGTGGCTGTGCTTCTGTTCTGGCTCTTTATGCGTAAAAGTATGACTGCTTTTAAACTGGAAGTCAGCGGACAAGCACCTTTAGCTGCTAAATATGCTGGTTTCTCATCTTCAAAAGCGATCTGGCTGAGTCTGGTGATTTCCGGAATGATGGCGGGGATTGCCGGGATATGTGAAGTAGCAGGCCCAATTGGTCAGCTGAATCCGAGCCTGTCACCAGGTTATGGCTATGCTGCAATTATTGTTGCTTATCTGGGTCGTCTGAATCCGATTGGTATCGTACTTTCCGGATCATTAATGGCATTGATTTATCTCGGTGGAGAAATGGCACAAATGCAATTACAGCTTCCGGTTGCAATTACCGGGATATTCCAAGGCTTGCTGCTGTTTTTCCTGTTGGGATCGGATGCCTTGATTGAAAACCGTTACCGCTTTGCCAAAAAACGTGTAGTGCCTGCAGCTGAACCTGCTTCGGCAAATGCTTAACAAGATCGGAGGAAGAACAATATGGCTATAGAAATGACCGCAATTCTGGCAGGCACAATCGCCGCAGCAACGCCTCTAATCTTTGCAGGTTTAGGTGAGTTGGTGTCACAACGCACTGGGGTAATTAATTTAGGTGTAGAAGGCATGATGCTGGTCGGTGCCATTGCCGGTTTTGCCTTTGCTGCCCAATATGAAGCCAGTGTATTTAGTGCCTTATTGATCGGTGGGCTGGCAGGTATGCTGATGGCATTGATCTTTGCTTTCTTCACCTTATCACTTAGTACTAATCAGTCGGCCTGTGGTTTGGCTTTAACTATTTTTGGGCTGGGTATTTCTGCATTTTTAGGTCAGAACTATGTCAGCATGGCTTTACCGGGTTTAAGTAGCTGGAATATACCTGTACTGGCAGATATTCCCTTCATTGGTCCAATCCTGTTTCAGCAAAACTATGTGGTCTATCTGTCCATACTGGCATTTTTTGCTGTGTGGTTTGTATTGGCAAAAACCCGTCTGGGCTTGCTGTTAAAAGCAGTAGGAGAGTCACCTGAAAGTGCACATGCCATGGGTTACCACGTACTGGCTATTCGCTACGGCGCCGTCCTGTTTGGCGGCTTGATGGCAGGTATTGGGGGAGCATTCTTATCTACTGTATATACCCCAATGTGGATTGAAAATATGGTCGCAGGTCGGGGCTGGATTGCAATTGCTCTGGTGGTCTTTGCTGTCTGGAAACCATCCCGACTGATGCTGGGTGCTTATCTGTTCGGTGGTGTGACCATCCTGCAGTTTCATGCGCAGGCATTGGGGATCAAAGTACCCAATGAGTTTTTAGCAGCTCTGCCTTATCTGGCGACGATTGTAGTACTAGTCGTAATTTCCCGAGACAAGAAACTTTTGAAGATGAATCTGCCAGCGTCATTAGGCAAAACGTTTGTGCCTTAAACCTATCAATTAAAAAGATGATATAGAACAAAATGAAAATATTAGCAGCAGCCTATGTGCTGACCATGAATAGTCAAAATGAATGCATCAAAAATGGGGCGATATTGATTGAGGGAGACCGAATCAAGGCCATAGGAACCAAGACCGAACTTACCCAAAAATATCCCAATGTCATCGTGCGTGATTATCCTGAAGCCCTATTAATGCTAGGCTTAATCAATACGCACTGTCATTCCGGACTATTAAGAGGCACTGCTGAAGGACTGCCAGTATGGGATTGGCTGGAACAGTTTATTGATCCAATGCATCGTGTGCTTCAACCTGAAGATGCCAAGGCTGCCTCGTATTTGTGTTATGCAGAAGCATTATTATCCGGTACCACGACCATTGTTGATATGTGGCGCTACATGGATGGCAGTGCAGAAGCCGCACAACAGCTTGGTATCCGTGCTATCTTGGTACCTTATGTCGCCGAGCACCCTGACCATGACTATTTTGAAACCCTAAAAACGAATGAAGCCCTGATTAATCGTTGGCATCAGCAAAGTCATGGCCAAATTCAGGTCTGGGTGGGCTTAGAACATCTGTTTTATGCTGAACCTCATGCACTCAAACGTATTCAAAGCTTATGCCAGGATTATCAGACCGGTTTTCACACCCATAGCAATGAAAGCCAGTTTGATGTCCAGGAAAACTTGCGCCGTCATGGTGTACGTCCAATCCAGACACTGGAACAGCTGGGTCTTTTAGATTTGCCACATACCTTACTTGCACATTGTGTGTGGGCAGATTCTAATGAAATTCAAATTTTGAAAGAACACAATGTTGGAGTTGCCCATAATCCAGTTTCAAACATGAAACTGGCCTCAGGTGCTGCGCCTGTACTGGATATGCTCAAACAGGGAATTGCTGTCGGTTTAGGCACAGATGGAGAAAAAGAAAATAACAATCTGGATATGTTTGAGGAAATGAAGACGGCTTCTTTATTGGCCAAGTTTTCTTCTTTGGATGCAGCAGCCCTAGATGCATGGTCTGTTTGCCAGATGGCCACCTGCTTAGGTGCAAAGGCATTGGGCATGCAGGATCAGATTGGTAGCCTGCAAGTGGGGAAGCTAGCTGACATTATTGCTGTAGATATCGCTACCCCACGTATGACGCCGTTGGTGGATGAAGGCCGATTATTTAATTTATATACTAATCTTGTACATGCTGTTCAGGGACAGGATGTCATCATGACCATGGTTGGCGGTAAAATTGTCACTGAAGGTGGGCAATTGCTGAATGCAGATCTACAAAGCTTAATCGATGAAGTCAATCGGGTTACACCTTTACTCTTTAAACGACGTGATGCATGGATGGCACACACAGGTCAAGCTATCAATGAATTAAATCGAAATTCAGCTGAGGAAACTGAATAAATACGATCTTAGCAATGAGGTATATTGCAGGCTGTATAAACCAGTAACCCAAATTTAAACCTGTATACCTATCCTAATCGCATCGTCCTATTTTAGTGATTTCAAAGATTCCACATATCATGATGACGCTAAGCAGAAATATTCGAGGAGCAGATTATGCTGCCATTTATGTGGTCGGAGATCTGCATGGTTGCTATCGCCTTCTGATGCAAGAATTGGAAAAAATCAGGTTTAATTTTGAGCAAGATTTGCTGATATGTACCGGTGATCTGGTGGATCGAGGCAGTGAAAATCTGGAATGTATTTCTTTATTAGATCAGCCCTGGTTCTTGAGCGTCCGCGGCAATCACGAGGAAATGTGCATCAAAGGACGTGATGATGTATGGATTCAGGATATGCATGCACGAAATGGTGGTGAATGGTTCTATCTATTGTCCACCGAAAAACAGGATGAACTCAGCGAAATCTTCTCTCAGCTTCCATTGGTCATTGAAATTCAACTTGAAGATAAAAAGATTGGCATTTTGCATGCGGATGAAGATAAAAAGATTGGCATTTTGCATGCGGATGAAGATAAAAAGATTGGCATTTTGCATGCGGATATTGATATCCATGACTGGAATCAGTTTAAGACAAACATTGCCAAGGGTGAACGAAAAATTCCGGGCTTAACTTCAGCTTATACTAATGCATTATGGGGGAGAGGCCGTATCCGGCATCATTCCAAGCGCTATGGAACCGTTAAAAATATTGATGAGGTCTATTTAGGGCATACCATTGTGAAAAGGCATACCCAGATTGATAACTGTCACTATATTGATGTCGGTTCCTCTTATACGCAGCAGCTGTGTATCGTCAAAATTAAATGAGGATAAGGGCGGTGGTATAAAAGATCTCCTTACGAAGAAATAAAAAGCCATCAATATGATGGCTTGATCAAACGATTAATTAATAGGTTTTATAAGGTAAAAACTTGCCAGACAATACGACATTTACCCGGTCACCGTTTGGATTTTCCTCACGCTGAATATCCATGCTGAAGTCAATTGCGCTCATAATGCCATCACCGAATTCTTCATGGATCAGCTCTTTAATAGTCGAACCATATATATTTACAACTTCATACCAGCGGTAAATTAAAGGATCCGTAGGCACACTGGTTGGTAAAGAGCCTTTATAAGGTACAATTTGCAGCCATGCCACTGCCTCATCACTAAGGTCAAAAATCTGACCAATTTTCTCTGCCTGCTGTTTATTAAATGCCATTTGTCCCAGGCAGGCAGCCGTTACCCATTCTTTAGAAAGACCAATTTCTTTGGCGACATCTGCCCATTTAATTGACTTTAAAACTTTCGCTGAAATGATCATGTCAGTTACTTGTTGACGATGGGTAATCATAAAAATCTCCAGATTATTTTTGAAATACATTTATGTGAATTTTCATTAATGCAGTTCTCATGCCAACTAGAGGACGAAATTAGTTTTAAATAGAGTGCAAAAAATTGAATGATTTTTAAATAATTTATGGCACAGCTTTTGCTTCATTTATAACAAGCATGGCAATGGCGCCATAACAAAATTACCTGTTCTGATATTTAAGGCAACGACGCCTAAGGTTTCAAAGACCTTAGGCGTCTTTTTGTTTAAAAACAGGTCCAGATATTAAAAATGAGGACGATGACATGGCATATCTTGCTCCTGCAGAGTTTGCAAAAAAAGTGGTAGATGCGGGTGAATCCAAATTACATATGGCAACCCGTGATGTATTGATTCGTGCCTTTATGGCAGGTGCGATTTTGGCGCTGGCAGCGGTATTTGCCATTACCATAGCCGTGCAAACAGGATCAGCACTAATTGGTGCGCTCCTGTTTCCAGTTGGTTTTTGTATGTTGTATTTATTGGGCTATGACCTGTTAACTGGGGTGTTTGTACTTACGCCGCTGGCATGGCTAGATAAACGCCCAGGGGTGACATGGGGACGTATTCTAAAAAACTGGGGCTTGGTGTTTGTAGGGAACTTTACAGGCTGTTTAGTCGTTGCGGTGCTCATGGCAGCGGTTTATACCATGGGTTTTGCAGCGGATCCAAACCCTGTCGGCGTGAAAATTGCGCATATTGGTGAGGAGCGGACATTAGGTTATGCCGAATACGGATTCGCCGGCTGGATGACTATTTTTATCCGTGGCATGCTGTGTAACTGGATGGTGTCATTAGGTGTCATTGGCGCGATGATGTCTACTACGGTGAGTGGCAAATTCATTGCCATGTGGATGCCAATTATGCTGTTCTTTGCCATGGGCTTTGAGCATTCTGTAGTGAACATGTTCCTGTTTCCATTTGCCATGATGATGGGCGGTGACTTCTCGATTGCTGACTACTTCCTATGGAATGAATTGCCGGTTGCTTTGGGTAATCTGGTGGGTGGTTTGGCATTAACAGGTCTGGCACTTTATACCACCCATGTCCGTACTGGTGTTAAAAAAGAATTTTAATATTCAGCATTTTATAAAGGGATCGTATAGATCCCTTTTGAGCTTTCAGCATGAAAAAAACATTAAAAGTCAGTATTGGGCAATATTCTACTGCCGGAATTAAACAACAGAACCAGGATTTCCATGGAGTATATCTGCCCGAAGGACATGTGCTGAAACAGAAAGGTATTGCCTGTGTTATAGCGGATGGAATCGGTAGCAGTAATGTCAGTCATCATTCAGCATTTTATAAAGGGATCGTATAGATCCCTTTTGAGCTTTCAGCATGAAAAAAACATTAAAAGTCAGTATTGGGCAATATTCTACTGCCGGAATTAAACAACAGAACCAGGATTTCCATGGAGTATATCTGCCCGAAGGACATGTGCTGAAACAGAAAGGTATTGCCTGTGTTATAGCGGATGGAATCGGTAGCAGTAATGTCAGTCATCATTCAGCATTTTATAAAGGGATCGTATAGATCCCTTTTGAGCTTTCAGCATGAAAAAAACATTAAAAGTCAGTATTGGGCAATATTCTACTGCCGGAATTAAACAACAGAACCAGGATTTCCATGGAGTATATCTGCCCGAAGGACATGTGCTGAAACAGAAAGGTATTGCCTGTGTTATAGCGGATGGAATCGGTAGCAGTAATGTCAGTCATCATTCAGCATTTTATAAAGGGATCGTATAGATCCCTTTTGAGCTTTCAGCATGAAAAAAACATTAAAAGTCAGTATTGGGCAATATTCTACTGCCGGAATTAAACAACAGAACCAGGATTTCCATGGAGTATATCTGCCCGAAGGACATGTGCTGAAACAGAAAGGTATTGCCTGTGTTATAGCGGATGGAATCGGTAGCAGTAATGTCAGTCATCATTCAGCAGAAACCGCTGTTGGCAGTTTTTTATCTGACTATTATTCTACTTCAGATGCCTGGAGTACACAGACTTCAGCAGAACGGGTGATCCGCGCGACCAATTCATGGCTTTATGCACAGACTCAACAAAGTCAAGGACGTTTTGATAAAGACCGAGGTTATGTCTGTACCTTATCTGCACTGATTTTAAAACAGCAACAAGCCCATATTTTTCATGTTGGTGATAGTCGTATTTACCGCATTCGCGATCATGAAATTGAATTACTGACCCATGATCATCGTGTCTGGTTGTCATCCAGAGAGCATTATCTCAGCCGAGCCTTAGGTGCAGATTATCGTATTGAAATTGATTATCGAAATATTGAGCTCAAAGAAAAAGATATTTTTTTACTGATGACCGATGGGGTCTATGAATTTGTCACAGATCAACAATTATTAGATTTAACTTTAATAGATGCAGATTTAAATCAACTTGCCAAAGCATTCGTTGAAAAAGCCTTAGAACAGGGCAGTGATGATAACTTAAGTCTCCAGGTAATCCGTGTAGAACAGCTGCCTGAACTGAATCAGTTTCATATTCAGCAGGATTATGTATTTCCACAACAGCTCAGTAAAGGTGAAGTTTTTGAAGGTTATGTGATTGATAAGATTTTGCACCAAAATCATCGCAGTTGCCTGTATTTGGCACACGATACTCAGCAGCAGCCTTTGGTCATAAAAACTTTGGGGGTAGATTTACAGCAAGATAAAAATGCCGTAGAGCAGTTTCAACTCGAAGATTGGGTATCAAAACGTCTGAAGCATGACAACCTGATGCAGTGTTATCCACATAACACTGAGAAAAAATATTTATTCCAATGTTATGAATATTTGCAGGGTGAAACCTTGGCTCAATGGCTGCATCGCCAGGAAAAGCCTTTAAAGCTCGATGATATTTTACCAATTTTGCAACAAACGGCCTTGGCTTTAAATGCAATGCATCGGCTGGAGATGCTGCATCAGGATATACGGCCAAAGAACATCATGGTTTTAAATGCAGAAAATGCCATGAAAATTAAACTGATTGATTATGGTTCAACAGCAGTAAGAGGTCTGGTCGAAATTAATCCTAAAAATGCGAATCGAGCACTCGGAACCTTGGCATTTATGGCACCAGAGTATTTTATTGATCATTCGCCATCTGTACATTCAGACCAATTTTCTTTGGCGGTTATGGCCTATTATTTACTGACCAAACAATTACCTTATGGGACGGATTTAGCTCGCTGTAACAGTTTAAAGCAGCTTAAAAAAGTTCAATATCATTCCATCAGGAAATATCGGCCTGATTTACCTATATGGTTAGATAAAATTTTAGGCCAAGCGCTGAGTATTGAACCGACACATCGTTTTGAGGCCTTGTCTGAACTCATTCATAATCTAACGCATCCTTCCAAAGAATTATTAAACTCTAAACCACCAGCAATCATTGAACGTGATCCTTTACGTTTTTGGCAAATGAGTTGCGCCGTATTAGGGCTATTATTTTTACTGAGTATTGCATGGCCATTTATTTGAAAAGACAGGATCAAACCATGCTTAAAATTGAAGGTACATAGATAAGTTTTTATTCAAACTAGACCATAAGATTGAATATCAAAAGCGCAGCAATCAATCAACAACCAGATAAAACAAGAACCCTATAGTTGTCATTTGAATAGACTTCTAAGATAAGCAGATAACAACAAAAAAGCAGGGAACCACAATGTCTGCTCAAATTTTATCGTCTATCCTGAGTACTGCCATAATATTGGCATTCGCTGGATGTACATCGTCATCCAAGTCTCCGATTACAGACAGTTATGGTCCTCAACCTGAGCTGCCTGAACCTAAATCCAGTTTGTTCCCTGTCGTTAATATCGCACCAGCCAAAGGCTGGCCAGTAAATACTATGCCTACACCGGCTGCGGGTTTAAAAGTGCAGGCTTTTGCCAAAGGTCTTCAGCATCCACGTTGGCTCTATGTTCTGCCGAATGGAGATGTATTGGTGGCGGAAACTGATGCGCCGCCCAAGCCTGAAGATAGTCAGGGGATTAAGGGTAAAATCATGAAAATGGTCATGAAAAGGGCAGGATCTTCTCATCCAAGTCCTAACCGTATTAGTCTACTTCGTGATAATAACCATGACGGCGTTGCTGATCAGAAAACAGTATTTTTGCAGAATTTAAACTCACCATTTGGCATGACCCTAGTTGGAAATACACTATATGTAGCAAATACAGATACTTTAGTAGGTTTTCCTTATCAGCCAGGTATGACTCAAATCAAAGAAAGTGGTCGCAAAGTATTGGCTTTACCGGCAGGTCCCTTAAACCATCATTGGACCAAAAACGTGATTGCCAATCCTGAAGGAACCAAACTCTACATTACAGTTGGCTCCAACAGCAATGTAGCTGAAAATGGCCTAGACCAAGAAAAAGGACGAGCTCTGATCATGGAATTTGATATGGCCAGTTCTAAGGCACGTCCATTTGCAACTGGCTTACGTAATCCTAATGGCATGGATTGGCAGCCTCAAAGTGGAGCATTATGGACTGTAGTTAATGAGCGGGATGAAATCGGGAATGATTTGGTACCTGACTATATGACCTCAGTGAAAGACGGCGCTTTTTATGGCTGGCCTTATAGTTATTATGGTCAGCATGTAGATAAACGGGTAAAGCTGCAAAATCCTGGACTGGTAGCACGGGCGATTAAACCGGATTATGCATTGGGCAACCACACGGCATCATTAGGTTTGAGTTTTTATAAAGCTGAGTTAATGCCTCAATATCGCGGTGGTGCACTAATTGGTCAGCATGGTTCTTGGAACAGAAAACCACATAGTGGCTATAAAGTAATTTTTGTACCATTTAGTAATGGTCAGCCTTCCGGTACCCCAAAAGATGTCCTGACAGGCTTTTTAAGCAAAAATGGAGAGGCATTAGGAAGGCCAGTGGGTGTAACAGTAGATTTATCAGGCGCAATATTGGTTGCTGATGATGTAGGAGATACAATTTGGCGTGTGTCACCAGATGAACAGGTCCGTTAATCAGCAAGAAAAGGGATAGAGATATTGATGTTTATATTCAAAAACTTAAATACCAGTATGCTATAGTTTTACTTGAGACAATATTCAAAAAAAATAAAAGCCTTATAGTCTCTCCCAAAACTATAAGGCTTAGCGGCTGTAGTCTCTTCTTTTATTACTTACTATCCCGGTAAGTTCGCTGTCTTGGCGACTTTATTATCGTTATAATGCGATTATTATCAGCTTTCCTTGCTGACTCTTTATGTGAAATATAATGTCAAAAATTTTGACGATAGAAAATAGGGTAATTACTCTAATTTGTGTAAGCAATTTCCTACAAAAAATAACACTTTTATACAAAATAAAACATTATATGAAAATTCTTGTACATACATTCACTTCTAATACGCTCAAACCAATGTATTTTAATGTTTTTTTATTAATAAATAATTAATACAGTACATACCCTTTAGGTATCATTGCTTAACCAAATAACTATAATTAACCTCTTCTAAGAAGCCAATTTAACAAATTAATAGCAATCTATATTCTCCATCATTTTCAACAGGAGCTCTATGCACACAGGGTAAAACTTGCTGTGCTGGATGATCAACAGCGAGTCGCCAGAGATTTCCCGTGTCTAAATTAACAGGCTTTGCATCAGCTTTAGCCCGATAATGCAGATCGAAGAAATATTCTTCCAGAAACGTCTCAAACTCAGTTTCTGGTCCGTCATGTAACTGCTTGAGTTGTTCCCTGATTTCAGGAATCAAGATTTTTTGCTCAACCTGGTTATTGGGCAAAATCTCGCTTGCAGCACCGTGATAGATGCATAAAAATGTATCCGTTTCGATAGGGGAGCGATCCACATGGTAGGAATAGACATCGGTCGAAATAAAATCAAACTCATCATCCCGTTCGTAGGATTTCAGCAAATTCAGGCAAGGGGAAGCGCCGTAGTCAGTCAGTAGCTGCATATCTTTTAATATGATTTCTCTAGCCACATGACCCTGTTCAGAAAGCTGAAGCGCCAAAAGATCTTCAACAGAAACTTCAATCATATTTTCTTTTAAATCTAGTTTAGCGACGATTTCTTTAAAATCACCAGACAAATTTCTAGACCAGCAGATGGCATTCGCCTCACCCAGAAAATCCGAATATACGAGTTCAGAAAAAGTTGAAACCACTCGAACTTGAGGATTGTCAGAAAAGGTATTGGTCATTTCAGAATGAAGTCGCTACTTATAAATCGTGCTCAATAATACACTTTGATATTTAGAAATGAATAATGATCGGCAACATAAATTAGAATCTTAATTTTTCTATTAAAGTATAGATCATTATTTATACACTCCACTCATTAAGATGAATTTAACTCATCTTTTACTGAATTTATATCGTTTTACTCATGTTTGGATTCACGCTTAAATACATCCATACAGAAATTTGCTTTTTTTATAAAAAATTTAGGTGGCATATCTCCATGAGTACAGCATTCCAATGTTCAATTAAACGTATTCGTTTTGATGAGAACTACGAACCAGCAAACAATACACGTCTAACCACCAACTTTGCCAATCTGGCACGTGGTGAAAGCCGTCAGGAGAATCTTCGTCGTACACTTGAGATGATTAATAACCGTTTTAATAGCTTGGCAACTGCCGATAATCCTAGAGGTGATCGTTATTCACTGGAGATCGATATCATCTCTGCTGAAATTGATATTGAGGGCAATGGTCAAACCTTTCCCTTTATTGAAACCTTGAAAAGTACCATTATCGACCATCATACCAATGAACGCATTGAAGGCATGATTGGGAATAGCTTCTCATCTTATGTACGTGATTATGACTTCAGTGTGGTATTGCCATCACTCGGCTGTAAGGCCAATGAAAAACCTGAAGACTTTGGTGACCTACACGGCAAGCTGTACCAGCATCTTGTGAATTCAGCAGTCTTTAAAGCTGAATTTAATAAACAGCCTGTGATTTGTCTGAGTGTTTCCACTACGAAAACCTACTACCGCAGTGCCAATGTGCATCCTGTTCTAGGCGTGGAATACACTAATGATGACTACTCACGTACCGATGAATATTTTAAAAAAATGGGCTTAAGTGTTCGCTACTTTAAACCTGAAAATGGCAATGCGCCGTTGGCATTCTATTTTGCGGGCGATTTGCTGCATGATTACACCGATTTTGAATTGATCAGTGCGATTAGCACCATGGAAAGCTTCCAGAAAATCTATCGTCCTGAAATTTACAACACCAATTCACCCGCAGGTGTGGTGTATCAGCCTAGCCTGAGCTATGGCGACTATTCATTAACTCGCATTGTCTATGATCGTGTTGAACGTGGGGAACTAGCAGTCAAACAAGGTAAATGGACAGAGGAAAACTTCATCAAGCCATATAAAGACATTCTGGATGAATGGGCTGCCAATTTTAAAGTAGCAACGGCTCAGCAAGACAACGCTGCCTGATAGATCACATATATAAACGAATTTAGAGAAAGAAGATTAGACATGGCACTTTTACAACCTGAAAAGTTACTCCCGACCTCTACAGCAGGCAGCTTGCCAAAACCGTCCTGGCTGGCAGAACCTGAAAAGCTCTGGTCAGCTTGGAAACTTGAAGGTAAAGAACTACTAGAAGCGAAACGTGATGCCTTAAAACTGTCTTTGCATGAACAAGTCCATGCTGGCATTGATATTGTCAGTGATGGTGAACAGACCCGTCAGCACTTTGTGACCACGTTTATCGAGCATCTTGAAGGGGTGGATTTTGAAAAACGTGAAACTATGCGTATCCGTAACCGTTATGATGCCAGCGTACCTTCAGTAGTCGGTGAAGTTTCCCGTAAAAAAGCAGTGTTTGTGGATGACGCAAAATTTTTGCGTAGCCAAACCACGCAGCCGATCAAATGGGCACTGCCTGGCCCAATGACCATGATTGATACGCTGTACGATGGTCACTACAAGAGCCGTGAAAAACTGGCATGGGAATTTGCCAAGATCCTGAACCAAGAAGCACTTGAGTTAGAGGCAGCAGGGGTTGATATCATTCAGTTTGATGAGCCAGCATTCAATGTGTTTTTTGATGAAGTGAATGACTGGGGCGTCGCGACTTTAGAGCGTGCGCTTGAAGGTCTGCAATGTGAAACTGCGGTACACATTTGTTATGGTTATGGCATTAAAGCCAATACCGATTGGAAAAAGACCCTCGGTAATGAATGGCGTCAGTACGAAGCAGCCTTCCCTAAACTGCAACAATCTAAAATTGATATCGTGTCACTCGAGTGTCAAAACTCGCGTGTACCGATGGATCTGATTGAGCTGATTCGGGGTAAAAAAGTCATGGTCGGTGCGATTGATGTTGCAAGCAATCAAATCGAAACGCCTGAAGAAGTTGCCAATACACTGCGTAAAGCATTGCAATTTGTGGATGCAGACAAACTGTATCCATCAACCAACTGTGGGATGACACCGTTGTCTCGTCAAGTGGCTCGGGGCAAACTCGAAGCACTAAGTACAGGGGCAGCGATTGTTCGTCAAGAGCTGGGCGCTTAGCACGAAATGGTCTTCACCAGAGGAGGGTAAATGATCCATAGATTATTTACCTGACTTTGAGTAAAGACAGGTTACATATACATTTGAGACAAAAGAGATGATTGAAGCAACTGACTTTAGAAATGCAATGTCCTTGTTAACCACGGCTGTAAATGTGATTACAACCGAAGGTATAGCAGGAACACATGGCTTTACCGCATCTGCCGTTTGTAGTGTGACGGATACACCGCCGACATTGCTGGTGTGTATGAATCAATCTTCTCGCTCGCATGCACATTTTATGAGAAATAACGTGCTGGCAGTAAATGTACTCAGCACGCAGCATGAATACATCTCAAATGCATTTGCATCTAGTAAATTCAGCTCAGAAGAGCGATTTAAGATAGGCGAGTGGACAACTCTTAAGACAGGTGCTCCAATTTTAGAAGATGCTTTGGTGAGCTTTGATTGCCAGATTGAAGAAATTCAAAAAGTGGGTACACACAGTATTTTCTTATGTCGAGTCATCGCGATTAGACGCAGTCAGCAAGAGGAAAGCCTAGTGTACTTCAACCGCGCATATCATCAGGTTGGTCAACTAGAAACTGCGTAAATGTTCATTACTTTAATATTGAATTCTTTTAAAGTGTGTAGTCGAGACCAGAATCCTCAGCCTGGTTTATAAAAATTAGGCTAATCAAAGTTTAGTAATTTGATTTTTAGCTTTAATTTCTTCGGAAAATTTCAAAATTAACTTTGATGAACATCAATATTGGAATTACATATTTAACTGACGTCTACCTAAAGTCTGCTGCACACTTTTTTAGTTTTTTAGCTAAAAGGGTTCAAGATTCAGTTTCATTAAGAATAGGAAATTAATTTTTTTAGTTTCTTTTACTACTAGATTTTAAAATATCTATTTTATCGTAATCTTGAATCAGTACGCCTTTATCTACTAAAAGCTCTTTTACCCTGTTGTTTTAATAAAATACTTTATACTGCTAAAGCCATCTCATGACATGCGGGACAGCTCATACGTTTCCTCCAATCTATAAGAACAGCGCTTCAGTCCCGACTTTATTTCTTTATTATCTTTCCATCTCTCCTGATTTGGTATTTTATTTTCTATTCAGCAACTCATTTAAGCTGGTCTACCTGCATTTTGATGAGCTGGAACATTACCATTTATGCCTACTTACTTTTTACTATCAAAAAGCTCTGGCCCATAGACCATCACCATATTCTACAACGTGCCATAAAACAGGATGCCAGCAAATGGGTCATTCTGGTGCTCGTCATCATCACTTTAGTGATGTGTTTTATTGCCATAATTATTGAAATTAATCATTTACCTAAAGATGCTGCCATCAGAACCGGCCATTTAGGGCTATCCATCCTGACTATTATTTCGGCCTGGTTCCTGATGCACACCATTTTTGCAATTCATTATGCCCATGACTTTTATTTAGCCCTAGAAAAGCATAAACATGGCGGACTGGCTTTTCCTAGTACGCCAAATCCAACCTATCCCGATTTTCTGTATTTTAGCTATATTATTGGCACTTCAGCGCAAACGGCCGATGTATCAATTACTCGCCAACCCATGAGAATACTCAATACTTTACATTTGCTTCTGGCGTATGGATTCAATACCACGATTTTGGCCATCGCTATTAATGTAACAGCAACCTTTATCAGTACTTGAAAACACAGCATTTAATAATAAATAAACTGTAGTGATAGGACTGTGACTTGTAAATTTCTCAGATGTTAAAATGAGTGCAATTGGAAAAATGCAATCCATGCAATAAAAATTGGTAAATCAGAGCGCTCACCCATTCATGAGCTGTTCTGAACAAGAGTTTATTAAATAAAGAGTTGTTTCTTCAAGCGAAATAAATATACGATCATGATGTTGAGAACAAAAAAGAGACTATACCGTGCGTCATTCTTATCATCTTGAAAAACATTATTTTGAACGGGCGGGCTGGTTGCGCGCAGCTGTACTCGGGGCAAATGACGGAATTATTTCTGTCACCAGTCTGGTGGTGGGAATGGCAGCCAGTGGCGCGTCCACACATACCTTGTTGGTGACTTGTGTAGCCGGATTAATTTCCGGAGCTGCGTCGATGGCTGCTGGAGAATATATCTCGGTCAAATCCCAGCAGGATATTGAAAAGAATGATCTGAATATGGAGGCACGTGAGCTTAAACGTCATCCAGAACATGAACTGAAAGAACTGGAAAATATTTATATCCAGCGTGGCTTAACCCCTGAGGTGGCCCAGCAAGTTGCCTTGCAGCTCACCGCACACAATGCTTTAGATGCACATGCCCGCGATGAAATTGGTATATCAGAAAACACTTCGGCTCAGCCTTTTCAGGCTGCATTTTCATCCGCTATCGCTTTTACTATAGGCTCACTATTTCCTCTACTTTCTATTTTGTTACTGCCTGAACAGTACCTGGATAAAGGCGTGATGCTGATCGGTGTGCTTAGTCTCGGGATTATGGGCGCACTGGCAAGTTATACAGGAGGGGTGAGCATCTGGAAAGGTTCGGCCCGAGTCATGCTTTGGGGGGTGATTGCCATGCTATTTAGCTCCTGGATCGGCTCATTATTTAATGTGGCTGTAGCTTAAATGTACTCAGGATGTGCTTTTCAAATTCGCTCTAGTCAGGGAATCACATCCTTTTTAAAACAATAAGTCTAAACAAGGGTGAAACAGTAGCATTGAAAATTTTATGAAGTTCGCAAAGAAAGGATTTTAAGTCATTTTTAAGCTTCAGATTTTAGGCTAAAGCATCTTAAAGTCTTTGAACTAAAAAAATGCTTAAGCTGCTTTCTTTTCCCGGTCTACGCCAGATCAAACCCATCAGCCTTGCACGCTTCAACCTGTTACTTGCCACTTGGCTGGGGCTGGTCTTAAACTTTGCTTTCTATCAGAAAATCCATCAACTGACGCCCTATACCAATCTCAAGGCAGGCGCATTATTGGCGGCTACAGTCCTGGTGATTATCAGCTTGTACAATCTGGTCTTGCAGTGGCTGAACTGGAAATGGAATGCCAAGATACTCGCTAGTGTGCTGATCATTCTGGGTGGTTTTAGTGCTTATTTTGTCAATAGTCTGGGGGTGGTAATTACACCGGACCAGATCCAGAATATGCTGCAGACCGATGCCCGAGAAGTCCGTGATCTCTGGTCAATACGACTGGTGATCTGGACGCTGGTCTTTGTGGTTTTTCCGCTGTGTATTGTCTGGATGCTAAAAATTCAGCCTGCATCTTTCGGGCGTCAATTGTGGCATAAAAGCCTGAGCAGTCTGCTTTCTGCCGGATTGATTCTAGGACTGTTGTTCTGTTTTTATGTCGATTATGCAGCAATCTTCCGCGAGCACCGCGATCTAAAGGGCATGATTTCCCCGCAAAACAGCATTGCGTCCACCGTATCTTATTATAAAAAGAAAGCACCTAAAGCCAATTTGCCTTTAATCACTTATGGTGAAGATGCCCATCTGCTACAGCAGGCTCAAATGCAGAAGCAACCCAAATTGATGGTGCTGGTGGTCGGGGAGACTGCACGTGCCGAGAGTTTTGCGTTAAATGGCTATGCGCGTAATACCAATCCTGAACTGGGCAAGTTAGCGGTGATTAATTTTAGTCAGGTCAGTTCCTGTGGTACAGCAACCGCCGTTTCAGTCCCGTGCATGTTTTCGGGCATGTCCCGTCAGCATTATGACGAACAGTTAGCCAGCCACCGTGAAGGTTTACTGGATATCGCTCAGCGTGCCGGTTATCAGGTGACCTGGATCGACAATAATTCTGGCTGTAAAGGGGCCTGTGACCGGGTGCAGCAATATCAGATTCCTGCCCAACTGAAACAGAAGTGGTGTGATGCTGCTGGTGAATGTTTTGATGAAATTCTGGTGGATAGCCTGAAAGATTATCTGGCACATCTGGACAAAAATAACTTGAAACCGCAATTAATCGTGCTACATCAGATGGGCAGTCACGGGCCAGCATATTTCAAGCGTTCCAAAGCGCCGTATCAACCGTTCCAGCCGACCTGTAACAGCAATGCCATTCAGGGCTGCAGTGCTGAATAATTAAAGAACAGCTATGATAATTCGATTGTCTATACAGATCATGTGCTCGCTCAAATTATCGAGACCCTAAAACATCAAAGCCAGTATCAGACCGGTTTATGGTACGTGTCTGATCACGGAGAATCCACTGGAGAGCATGGTTTATATCTGCATGGCGCACCTTATAGTATGGCACCGACCCAGCAAACCCATGTTCCGATGCTGATGTGGTTCTCAGAGCTCTGGACGCAGCAGAATGCCCAGCAGGTGAGCTGTCTTAAAGCACAGACCAAACAGGCACGCAGTCAGGATCATCTTTTCCCAAGCTTATTGAGTCTGCTGGATATAAAAACGCAAGTGACTGAAGCTAAAAATGATATGCTTGCACAATGCTCATCATCATTAAAGAACAGAGCTTGAAATGCATAAAATACTGATTATCGAAGACGACTTTATGATTGCCGAGTCGACTGAAACCTTGCTCAAGCTGCATCAATTTGATGTGCATTGGGTCAATAATGGCCTGGATGGTTTAAAACAGTTACAGCAGCAGGCCTATGATATTGTCCTGCTGGATCTGGGCCTGCCGATGATGGATGGCATGCAGGTACTCAAACATATCCGGCAGAAGTTCCCCAATTTGCCGGTGCTGATTATCTCTGCCCGGGATCAGTTACAGAACCGGGTCGATGGGCTAAATCAGGGGGCAGATGATTACTTGATTAAACCCTATGAATTTGATGAACTGCTGGCCCGTATTCATGCTTTGATCCGACGCAGTAGTCCCCCAAATACCGGGGCAGAGAGCCATAAAAAGTTATCACACAGTGGTCTGGAACTGGATCTGGAGCAGCATATCGCATGCTTTAACAGTCAGCCGATCGAGTTGTCTAATCGGGAATGGTCGATTCTCACCGCATTACTCACTCATCCCAGCAAAATTTTTTCTAAAAATGATCTAGAAGACAAGCTTTATGACTTCGATAGTGATGTCAGCAGTAATACCGTTGAAGTGTATGTGCATCATCTGCGGGCGAAATTAGGCAAAGACTTCATCCGTACCATACGTGGTCTAGGATATCGCTTAGGATAGAGCCTTATGCAGAAACGTTATTCTTTGCAAAAACGCCTGATTATCTACATTTCGTTGTTTAGCCTGGTACTGGGCTGCATCCTGATTTTCGCTGCCTACCGGATTGCCCTCGAAGAAATTAATGAAGTGCTGGATAAACAGATGCAAAGTCTGGCCGAGCGCATTGCGGAAAATCATCCACGACCGCTACAAAGTCAAATCGATCTGGAAAAACAGTACAGTGAAGAAGATTTGTTTGTAGATATCTGGTCTTACGCAGAGACAGCTACTCCCTTGCATCCACAGAATGTGCTGGTTGCACCGGTCAAAAAAGCAGGTTTTTACAAGCATCAAACGCCGTATGGAACCTGGCTCACCTATATCATTCCAAGTGACCAGTTGCAGATTCAGGTGAGTCAGCAGCAAAATGTCCGGCAGGAGCTGGCGCTGGAACTGGCCGGCAATATGTTTCTGCCTTATGTGCTTTTCTTACCTTTTGCTGTGTTCGGTTTAGGCTGGATGATCCGGAAAAATTTTCAGCCACTGCATGATTTTAAAACGGAACTGGCCAGCCGTAAGGCGCAAGAATTAAAGCCGATTGAAATGAAGGATTATCCCCTGGAGCTAGAACCGACTATTCAGGAAATGAATCATCTGTTTGGACGAATTTCTCTGGCTCAACAGGAACAACGTCAATTTGTCGCGGATTCTGCCCATGAATTACGTACACCATTGACCGCACTCAACTTGCAGCTGCAAATTTTATTGCAGCAGTTTCCGCAGAGCGACTCGCTTCATAATCTGAGTCAGGGTGTTTTGCGCATGCAGCATCTGGTCAACCAGTTATTGAGTTTGGCCAAACAGGATGCTTCCGACAGCTTAACCGAGCCGGCACAAATGCTTTCGCTCAATCAGATGACCGTGGCCTGCATTGAGCAGCTGATTCAGCTGGCCTTACAGAAAGAGATTGATCTGGGCGTAGAACAGCAACAGGAATTGCGAATTCAAGGACAAGCTTCGACCTTGCACTCGATTATTTATAATTTAATTGATAACGCGATTAAATACACTCCGAAGGGCGGCGTGATTAACGTATCAATTTTTCAGCAAGGCCAGCAGGCGGTTTTAAAGATTGAAGACAGTGGGGCAGGAATAGATCCTGCTCAATTCGCCCAGATCCGGCAGCGTTTCTACCGGATTCATAACCATGTTGAAATTGGTAGCGGTTTAGGTTTGTCGATTGTAGATAAAGCCACCGAGCGCCTGGGTGGCACGCTGGAATTTTCGCAAAGTAACAGTCTGGGTGGCCTGTGTGTACAAGTCAAATTTCCTGTGATCGAAGCCTAAGTAGATAGGCTTCGATTTTATTGGGTTAAGGCTGTCTGATGTTCATGTGCATGGGATGATTTGCCAGCGGCAGTTTGTGGCTAAATAGCGCATAGCCAATGACATTCATGCACCAGATCATCCAGCCAGTCCACAGGTTATGACTCAGAAAATGCGCACCGCGCATCATTTGTGCCCAGCCCATGGCGAAGCCTAAAATCACTGCTGCGATCAGGAAAAAATAAGCCCGCTTGCGGTTAGCAATCCGATAGACAAAATAACCAGCCATCAAGGCAAAACCGCTGGATGCATGTCCGCCGGGAAAACAGTGTCCGGCAGTAGCACTCAAATCCCACAAAATACCCTCATGGGTGGGAATGATCATATCCCAGGGGCAAGCATGCGCCGACTGGGATTTTAAAATGCCAATCGAGGCCGTGGTCAGCACCACCATGCTAAAGAAATAGCCAAATTCCCAGCGCCGTTGATGCCAGTTCTGCCATTTCAGTGAAGCCAGCCAACCGGCTAACAATGTTATGTACACCAGAATCAGCAGATTTTTGACATAGCGGTGATTGAGCTCGGCCAGTGCCCAGTGTTGCCGCAGGGGAAATTGTCCCTGATCGTCAATGAACGGATAAATCAGCTGTAAATCAATTGCTCCACCTACATCAAAAAAATTCCAGAGCATCAGAAAACTGAAAATCAGCAGCAATATTTGTGTCAGTAAAAACCGGGAATACTCGGATATCATTTTAAATCTTCCATTTTTCTTGCTGTACCAGGCGAGGGATCAAATCAAGTAACCCGCTAAAATAAGACCCCAAGTCACGGTAATTAAACTGAGTGCTACAAACTGGGCAGCGCTGCCCATATCCTTGGCATTTTTAGACAGTTCATGCTGCTCCATGGATATACGGTCTACCACCGCCTCAATCGCCGAGTTAAGCAGTTCAACGATTAGCGCCAACAGACACACGGCCACCATCAGTGCTTGCTCAACCCGGCTCACCGGCATGACAAAGCTCAGAGGAATCAAAATCAGGTTGATGAGCAGGATTTGCCTGAAGGCCGCTTCATTTTGAAAAGCTGTTTTAAAGCCGGCCAAGGAATAACGGGTCGCATTCAGAATACGCTGTATTCCCGAGGTGCCTTTATAGGGTGAACGGTAGGAAGACATAGCTGTCATGAGTCAATAAAAGGAAACTCTAACTTAAGATTACAGGCTTAAAACTCTCTTAAAAAAAATGGTCTCTATGTGTTTTTTTAATAAAAATAATATTTAAATTTATGTGCAGAATTAAGAATTTTTTAAGTTTGGAGTTTTATCTTAAGTACTAAATTATTTTTCGTGATGTGATCCACATGACCTGCGGCAGATTCGATCTTGAATCATTCTGTTAAGAACAAGAGAAAGTATTTATGCCTAATTTAACTGCAACAATTATGGATGCTACTTCTGGTATTGGTCAGGCTATTGCAAAGGTTCTGGGCCAAAACGGGGTCAATCTGGTTCTTGTTGGGCAGAATCAACAGATTCTGCAAAGAGTACATGACAATATAGCCCAATGTTATCCACAGCTACAACTGGATTTAATTCATTGCAACTTTGCCGATCTGCAAAGCAGGGAAGAGCTGGTAAAAGCTCTTGCTACGCTGAATAAACCCATTCACTACTACATTAACAACATCAGTATCAGTGATTTCAAGCTATTTACACAGCAGCCACAAGAAATCATGGAACAAATGATGCTGATTAATGCAGTTTATCCAATGCAGCTGATACAAAAGATCCTGCCATTGATATCTATCAGTTCGCCTGGCCAGGTCATTAATATAGGTTCAACCTTTGGCAGTATTGGCTATCCTGGATATGCGAGTTATTGTGCCAGCCAATTTGCCTTGCGTGGTGCAACCGAAGCACTAGCCCGTGAATACAGCAAAAGTTCAATCAGATTCAGATACTTTTCATTACGGGTTACCGAAACCAATATTCATCATTCAAATGCAATAGAACTGAATATCAGACTGGGAAAAAATATTGACAGTCCCGAATTTGTTGCTGAAGAACTGTATCAGTTTTTACATCGAGATTGTCAGTCGTATCAGGTCGGCTATCCTGAAAAAATTTCGATAGCTGTTAACCAGATTTTACCAGACTTAATATCAGCATCGATTAATAGAGAGTTACC
Organism: Acinetobacter sp. LCT-H3; assembly: GCF_001866125.1. Classification (NCBI taxonomy): domain Bacteria; kingdom Pseudomonadati; phylum Pseudomonadota; class Gammaproteobacteria; order Moraxellales; family Moraxellaceae; genus Acinetobacter; species Acinetobacter sp. LCT-H3. The sequence goes on from NZ_MODX01000006.1 coordinate 81,854, forward strand.
AACGATTTGTGAATGTGCAGAAAAAGTTGCTAGTTTCTAACTGTGATTCACAGACTAAAGAAGCAGGATATTAATATAGTTCCCTTAGAGTGGCAGGTATCAATCCCTCCTTGGATACCTGCTTTTTTTTAGAAAAATACTCAAAACTAAAGCTGCAAATTACAAGTCCTCCAAGTAGAAGATAGCTGAACCTATGATTAGTTGTATTGGATTTCACTTATATATTGATCCGAAGTCCACTTCATACTTTAATATTTATATCAATTTAACTCTAAACAAAAATATTCTTTTTATTGACCAGTTAACCCTTAAAATTAAAAAAACATTCAAAAATTAAAATGCCGGCATTGAGCCAGCATTTTAATTTAAGTGAGCTATTTAACCGGCTATAACACCGCCATCATTGCGCGTAATCACAACAGTTGCTGAACGTGGACGTGCGGTCTTGTTCGAACGATCTGATTGACTTGCAGGCCAGTTACTGGTTGGAGCATCAAAGGTTTTAGAATCTTCACCTGGATGCTGTACATTGATGAAAATGGCCTTATAGTCTGGTGTCATGGTTACCCCTGTGATTTCACACTCTTTTGGACCAGTCAAGAAGCGACGTAAATTTTCATCGGTTACTTTGGCACCCGCAATCGTCGCTTGACCATTAGAGGTTGTTGCTGGACCACCATCACCTACTTGTCCAGGCAGGGCAGCCAGCATCATACAGTTAGTGGTATCTGTATAAGCGCCGTCGTCAGTCTGAATCCAGAGTACGCCGCGAGGATCAAACCACATACCATCTGGTGAAGACAGATCATTATTATCATTTAAGCCCGACAGGTTGATATTGGCATCCATCGATGCTTCAGCACCGAACAGGTAGATATCCCATTCAAAGCTTTCTGATGCAGTGTTTTCTTCCTTAAAGCGAATAATATGGCCATTCACATTACCCTTACCGCCTTCAGGATCTGAGTAATTACGTGGGTTGGCAGCATCAACAGGTTGCGCCGAGCTATTGCCACGGTTACTGTTATTAGTCAGGGTAACGTAGACTTCACCATTCTCCGGGTTAACGGCTACCCATTCAGGACGGTCCATCTTCGTCGCACCAACGGCATCGCCTGCCAAACGTGCAAAAGTTAAAACATCCGCATCAGAGCTAAAAGGATATACCGCATTTTCTGCAGTTAAACCATTTTTACCGTGAGCAAGTTCAATCCATTGACCAGTTCCATCTGCATTGAACTTGGCAACATAGAACTTACCGTTATTCATATATTTGTCACCAGCACGGTAGCCGGTATTGATATCTTTTGGATCCCATTTTGCATCAGAGACAAATTTGTAAATGTATTCACCACGTGAGTCATCGCCCATGTAGAAGGCAAACTGTTCACCTTCAATCGCACGGCTAGCACGACAGTCTTCGTGAGCAAAACGGCCCAGTGCAGTACGTTTTACCGGATTTGCACTGTTATCAAATGGGTCAATTTCAACAATCCAGCCAAAGGTATTTGGTGCATTACGATAGTCTTGACTTGCAGAGGCTTTGGTTACGTTAGCTGACCAGCGGTCGTACATATCTTGTGATTCAACTCCAGCCTGAGCTGTTTCCCATGCATAACGTGAAGATTTATCTAAATAAACAATACGGTCTTGATCATCGCGTTCCGGAACTTTTTGTCCTTGTGCATCTAGAACATAAACAATACTATTTTTCTCATCACGTTTAACTGTACCATCGGCATTTTTTTCAATTTGATATGAAATATCTAAGCCTAAGCCATAACGTTTAAGTGCGGTTTTCTCAGCTTCACTACGATCTGCATATTGGTCTGTGCCTGAACGCTGGAAATAACCAATAAAGTTTTCCTCGGCAGTTAAATAAGTGCCCCATGGTGTATAACCATTACCACAGTTATTGTGTGTACCACGAGTCTGACGACCGTTAGGAGAGAAAGCAGTGCGGACTAATGGAGAATTTGTTACCGGCCCAGAAAAATCCATCACTGTTGAAGCCGTAATACGGCGGTTAAATGGTGATGATTTAACGATTTCTACCGCTTGAGTTTCGGTGTTTTTCTTAATATGCACAATTGATACACCGTGTGCATTCACTTCACGGATGACTTCATCTTCTGGACGACGACCATCAACTTTTGTTGGTCCTTGAGGATGTAAAAAAGTTTGATTGATATATTCATGGTTCATCACCAGCAGGCCATGCTCAGATGCATTCTCGTCATAACGGCCAGTCTTAGTGCTTAAACCAAAATAGCTCATACCATCGTGGCAGTCACCAGAACGGAACTGAAAGCTTGGTCCGTTCGGAATATTGTTATCGTCCCAGTCAGAGTAGATAGGATGAATTGAATCTCCCATTGCATATAGGACAGTGGCTGTATAGCCTTCAGGAACCGTAACCCAGTCATCTAGGTTTTTTTTCACTGGGCTAAAACTTAATTTTTCTGGACGAGCATTGTTGTCTGTTGGCGGATTCGGATTGCTCTCATCGTCCCCAATATTGCCATTTTCATTGTCATCGCTACACGCAGTCAGGCTAGAAGCCAGTGCCAATGCTGCAGCCCCACTTGCAGTCTTTGCAATCAAGTCACGACGTGACATAGATTGTTCTAGAATATCCCGAAAATGATGATTATCTGAAGTGTTATTGTCCAGTTCCTGATTTTCATCATAAGGTAGGTAATCTGTCATTGTTTTATTCCCACAACTAAGGTTTGGTTGTTTTAAAGTCAGAAATAAACTAGCAGTTAAATATGACTAAAAGGTGAAGCTTTTATTTCAAAATAATTAAATAAAACATTAATTTATATAAATAAATTAATATAAAAAAAGCCCCCAGTAAGGAGGCATTTTTCTTAATTAGCTATTTTTTAGATGCCGCTTTTCCAGAAATTTTCCGGCCATTAAACCTAGCTCAAACAGCAGCCACATGGGTATAGCCAGCATGATCATGGACAGGGCATCAGGGGGCGTTACAAACATGGCCACAAAAAAACACCCCACCACAATAAAGCGTCTTTTTTCTACCAAGGTCTGTGTGCTTACCACACCGATCAGAATCAATAACAGGGTAATAATCGGAATTTCAAAGGTAAATCCAAACACCAGAAAAAGTTTTAAACAGAAGGCCAGATAACTATTAATGTCAGTCATGGGCGCGACGGTTTCAGGCGATACACTGATAAAAAAATGCAGGATAGACGGTAAAGCCACCAGATAGGCAAAAGCGATACCCGCATAAAACAGGACAATGCTGCCAATCAGGAGCGGCAAAGCCAGACTTTTTTCTTTTTCATATAGTGCCGGCTTAACGAAGGCCCAAAGTTGATACAAGATAAAAGGCATGGCGATCAGCAGGGCAACAAAAAAGTTCAATTTAAACGGTGCCATAAATGTCGCAGTTACATCGGTGGCAATCATGGTGGAACTTGCCGGTAACTGGGCACGTAAGGGCTCGGATAGAAGCTGATAAGTATGCGTCGCAAATGGTAGCAGACAGAAAAACAGTCCGATCAATATTCCTACAATCTTGAAAAGATGCTTGCGCAGAATCACTAAGTGTCGGGAAATCGGCATTTCTTCTAGATGAACTTTCTGGGGATCGCTGCTGGCTTGAGTCGACGGTAAAATATTCATACGGCCACCTTCATGTCAGGATATTTTTTTTCTTGCTTAGCGACCTGCCTAGCCGGAGTTAAATGAACCGGGGAAAGCGGTTGATTGACCAGTTCATAACTTGACTGAGTTTTCAGTACCGGCTGTTCTGAAATTTTTGTGACCGGCTCAATTGGTGCATTGAGATCAGCCATTTGTGCCTGCATTTTGGCTTCCAGTTCCTGAATACGTTTCAGCTCGGTTTGCATTTGCTCACGTAGCTCAGACAGACGCAATTCACGGTCAAGATCATTTTGTATATTGCTGACGGTTCTTTTTATCTTGGTAGACCATTTACCTATAAAACGAACTGCCTCAGGTAGCTTATCTGGTCCGAGCACTAGAAGTGCAATTACCCCAAAGGCTAGCAGCTCAGTCATTCCAATATTGAGCATGACGATACCTTAACTTTTGATTGAACTCTCGCTGACTTTAACTTCAGCATCAATAGTGCGGGGCTGTTGAATTTTTGCCGCTTCAGCCTCTTCTTCACGTACAGATTTTTTAAAGTCCTTGATTGCACCGCCAACATCTTTGCCCAGATTTTTGAGTTTAGACGTGCCAAAAAGTAAAATTACGACGATTGCAAAAATAAGTACGTGCCAAATCGATAATCCTGCCATGTTGTCCTCATTACATCTTTTTTAAATTTATGGGCTTATCTCAACATGAATAAATGACAAATCCATGACGTTTTGATGGCAGTTTGGAGACAGGAAGCAAGAGGGAAGTTCGCAATGAGTTGTGCTGTTTATTTTTTTAAATTTTTCTGGTTTATAAACTTAGTAAAGTTAATATTTTAAGAAATGGAAAAAAGTAAACATCCCCAGACCTCTATCATGTCAAAGTAGAGGTCCGGGGAAAATTAATAGCGAATCCCTAATTTTTTCAATTTTGAAATTAAGGTCGTTGGATTAATTGCAAGTAATTTGGCCGCACCATCTTCACCAAAAATTTTTCCTTCACAATGCTGGACAGCCCGTTGCAGGTTTTTAATTTCCAATTGTTTAAGGTTATCAATAGTAAGAATATCTGAATTACCATTCTCCATGATTATCTTTGTAGATATACCGTGTAATTCAGAAAGCATTTATTAGCTAATTATTCGCTATATAGCGAAATATAGACAACATGAACCCTAATGTTCGCCATATAGAAAATATAAGTTAAATATAGTAAGATATTCGCCATATAGCAAACTTATATATACTGGTTAGCAATATTTCGCTAAATGACGAACAGATGAGGTGACTTTATGGCCAGTCGTGCGGAGATTGGAGCAAAAATACGTGAAGCAAGGCAGAAATTAGCTTACACACAACAAATGATGGCAAAAAAGTCTGGTGTCAATAAATCTACCATTTCTGAAATAGAGAATGGCCATTTCACAGGCTCATTTGATATTTTCGAACGTCTCATAGATGCAGTTGGTTTACAGTTTGAAGTCACCCCCAAAAAACGATCTCTGCCAAATTGGAATGACATCGACACTCTATTTAGTGAAGAAGATTGATGGAAAACTTTCAACTACCCACACAAATCAAATCTATTGAAGTATTTACAGATAATTTCAAACAAGGCTTGTTGACGCATAGTGGTCATTATTACTATCAACCAGTACAAGAACAAAGATTTGTATCTCTTACAATGACTTTACCTGATATGCAGGGATATCCACATGGGGCATTACATCCTATTTTTTCCCAAAATTTACCAGAGGGGCATAATCGCCATTTTATTGCCAGTAAACTTGCTCGATATGCCAATGTGAATGAAATGTATTTATTGGCTCTACAAGAAGCTAATGGTATTGGCATGTTGTCCTATAAAAGTGAATTGCAATTACCAGAAGTAGAAATAGTTAGCCTTGATGAAATTCTTAACTACAATAGCCAAGTTCCACTTTTTCCACAATTATTAGAAAAATACTATTTACGAAACTCTTTAGCTGGAGTTCAGCCCAAAGTTAGCATTCCTAATGTGACTACTCTAACGGAGCGTACTGTTCAACAAAAAGACCTGATTGTTAAGTCTTATGATGCAGACTTTGATTTACTGACGGTAAATGAATTTGTCTGTATGGAAGCTGCTCGTCATTGTGGTTTGCAACCACCCAAAACATATCTATCAGCCAATTTAGAAACCTACATTATTGAGCGTTTTGATAAAGCTGCTGATGGAACCAGGTTAGGCTACGAGGATTTTACGACTCTTCTCAAAAGATCTAATGACCCAAACGAGAAGTACAAGGGTAGCTACGAAAACTTGCTTAAAGCCACCTACCTCTATACCCGTAGCGAGGCAGAAGTCGTAAAAATGTATAAGTACATTGTTTTTAATTGCCTGATTGGGAACGGTGACGCTCACCTTAAAAACTTTGCTCTGCAATATACGCCAGATATGAGCGATATCTTTGTATCACCACCTTTCGATATCACACATACACTCATATATAAAAATATTGATAATCAGCTCGCTCTTAAAATAAATGGCAGCAAGCAATTCCCGACTAAGGCAGAGCTGTTGAAATTGGCTGAAAGTCCTGAATTTCGCATTAGAAATGCCAAAGAAATTATTGAGAATTTCAGTGACCAAATTGCTGACTATTTAAAATTATCCAATGAAATTGAATACTTAGATGGATTGCGAGAATCTATTGAGCAGAATCTATCAAAGGTAATGAGCACTCATTCAATCAAACCTGTATATAGACATGACAAAAAGAAAAAGTACAAATAATCCATTCTAGAATAATTTACAACCGTAGTAGCTACTATTATTGAGAGATGCCCCCAGAGACGTGGGATTTATTTTCCATTCAATGATATAGAATAAACCCGAACAGACTGGTCATATCGGTTACAGGCTGACATTTATTGAGGGAGGGAAGTTTTGACTTAGGTATTCCTTGGCAGTTTGGCGGGATCAGAGATAGTAATATTGCAGTTTTGAGATTAGTAGATATAAGTAACACCAGAATGGATTTCTCAGATTTACAGTAGAAATTCTTTTAAAAAGCTTGAATACCAAGATGCAATTCGCAAGGAAGGTGAAGATTTTGCGATTGAATACAAAAGAAAAGCTTTGGTCGCTAATGTATAAAAATCGATGAAAATTTTTGATAGATCGAAGATTTTATTTGATAAAACTAGTAATGATTTTTTCCTAAGTGAGTTTTATTTCATTATTAGCTTTATTTTTTCGCAATTTCATTTTTAGCTTTAATTTCTACTGAAAATTTCAAAATTAATTTTTATGAACAACATATATCGAGATAGGCTATCTGCATAACATCCTATTTAACATAATATACATTATACGAAATAGTATTTGTAAACCCAAAGTAGAAATGTCCGGTTTCTCCAAAGTAAAAATGTCCGCTTTTAGAATATGCACTTTTGCAATTTTCTTAGCGGACGGTTTGATATGTTGGTGTCTATGTCGGATAAAGAACTTAAACGATTGTCGGTCTTGCAGGAAATCTGTGATCAACGCATAACCCAGTCCCAAGCTGCTCAGCTACTTCATATTTCAGAGCGTCAGATCAGGCGTTTATTGCAAAAATACAAAGCTCAAGGCCCAGCTGTATTAGCCCATGCCGGTCGTGGTCAAATCAGCAATTCCAGGCTTCCTGAAGAGCTCAGACTCAAGTGCCTCAATATTGTTTCTGATCAACTGCATGGTTTCGGACCCACTTTAGCGCATGAAAAGCTCACCACCGTTCATGGCTTTGATATTTCAGTGGAAACACTGCGTTCCTGGATGATTGCAGCCGATTTATGGATTCCTCGCGCCAAGCGTCTGAAACGCCCGTATCAGCCTCGTTACAACCGGGATTGCTTTGGTGAACTGATCCAAATTGATGGCTCACACCATGACTGGTTCGAAGGACGCGCTGCTAAATGCTGCCTACTGGTGTTCATTGATGATGCCACAGGCAAATTGCAGCATTTACGCTTCTGTGAATCAGAATCAGCTTTTGACTATATGATTTCGACACGTTTATATGTCGAACAGCACGGTAAGCCTTTAGCGTTTTACAGCGACAAACATTCAGTCTTTAGAGTGAATCAAAGCAGCAAGAAAGACACCAAGATTACCCAGTTTGGACGTGTACTCAACACCCTGAATATCGATATTATCTTCGCTAATTCACCACAGGCCAAAGGCCGTGTAGAACGAGCCAATAGAACGCTTCAGGACCGTCTGATCAAAGAAATGCGTCTGGAAGGCATCAGTTCGATTGAGCAAGCTAATGCTTGGCTACCCTGCTTCATTGAGCAGTTCAATCAGAAGTTTGCCAAGATGGCTTTTAATCCTAAGAATCTACATCGGCCTATCACTGAAACAGCCGAAGAATTAGATGATATTTTTACCTGGCGTGAACCCCGCAGAGTCACGAATAGCCTGACGATCACTTATGATAAATGCGTATATCTCCTGGAAAACACGGAAGAAAACCAAAGATTGATTGGCAAGTATCTTGAGTTTCTGGAATACCCGGATAGTACAGTCGCGATTGAATATCAGGGAAGAAAAATCAATTACAGCATCTTCGATAAATTAAGTCAGCTCAACCAGCGAGAGATTGTTGAAAATAAACGTTTGGGTTCTGTATTAGCCCATATTCAACAGCAGCATGAAGAACTAGAACAACAAAATAAACGTTCCCGTCTCAAGAAAAGTATGCCGAGTCGTAAAGCTCAGAAAGCCATTATTGAACAAAGAAATTTAAATCCTGTGCTTGACTCTTGCAGTTAAAAACAGGACATTTTAAATGGTTTATCGCATAGACATTTTAATTGGTGAATAACAACTATTAATAATACGATTATCTATGTTGTTGCTCAAGCAACTTATATTTTTAAAGTACTTCAAACTCAATCCGACGGTTTTTCTTTCGACCTTCAGCTGTGGTATTTTCCGCTACAGGTTTACTTGCACCTAGACCATCAGTACTGAGCAAATGTGCTGGAATATTTTTTTTGATTAAATAAGTCTTTACTGCTTCTGCACGTTGCTGACTCAATTGCAGATTTTGATGAGCACTGCCTGAACTATCCGTATGTCCAATAATCCGTATTTTTTTAGCACCCACTTTGTTTAAAGCAATGACCATTTCATCCAGGATCTGTGCACCTGAAAATGCTAATACCGCACTACCAGATTCAAACTCAATAATTCGATTCTTTAATGCTGCATCAATGATCTGCTGTTCAGCCTGATTGACTGAAAGCTGGGTATTTAAGCGGTAACTTGCTGGTGTTAATCCCTGAAATTTTGCTGTAATTTCCTGAATTTCATGAGGATTTGATACTTTACCTGTGAGCTGAATATCAGTACCTTTTACTGTTAATTTACCGTTTTTGACCTTTTTCAGATCTTCATGAATTACTGTACTGACTGTATTTGACCAGTCTGCTGGTGCGGTGACCTGACGGATCTGGATGCGGTCCACCACATTTTTCTGCCCATAAGTTGTATATAATTTACTCAGTATTTCCTGTTTGGTCATCTCAGTGGGTACAGCACCTTCAATAATGATCGGTTGTGCACACACTGAAAAACTCAACAAAAAAGATACTAATGGATTGATTTTATATATTTTTTTCAATTTTAAATATTTGTTTTTTATTTTCATTTTATGCTTCTGCAAATGTTTGTTTAAATAACTTGATTCCTTGAGCCAGACTCATCTGACGCTCACTTAAGGACTGTTCCAAGGCTGCCAAACCTGCATTATTTTCCAGATACTGGTCAATCCAGGCTGCATGGATTAAGGATACCCAGTGCTGACTATCTAAGTTTTCGGTAAAAATATCGCTTAAAGCTTGTATATCTGCACCTTTAAAACCAAATAATAAAATAGGCTGTTTTTTATGTAATATGCCAATCAACAGTTCTGTATGATGATATTGCACAAACTGGCTAATCAGACTGACCCAAAATGCTGCAATTTCATAGCAATAAATCCTATTATGAATAGGTAAAATTAGCACTTTATTCAAGCGACTAGTACCTTGCTGAACAATCGGTTGCAGTAATAAACCCAATCCAATCAGGCTCTGTGCCAGCTGATAGGTACTCAGATTAATCAGCTTAGCAAATGAATGAATCGTATGATGTTGATAAAATTCCTGCGCTTCTTCTTGGGTGGGCACCATAATCTGGTTGCTCAGCTTGCTTAGTTTATCCAGCAAAATATCAGTATCACGAATGGAACGCATTACCCGGTTACATTGATAAAGCTCAACCAGAGCCGATTTGTAGCGCAATGGTGAATACACGATATTTTCAAATGGCTGTTCATGCTCAATCAGATGAATGAGCACCATTGGAAACTGCCGCCCTGAACTGTCTTCACTGGCAATTAAATTGGCCAGCAAAAACAGTTTTTCTTGTGGATTGGCAATAAAGAAATCCAGCGCTGGTAATTGTGCATAGGTCTGCTTGAAATCTGCCTTCTGCATGGCAACCTCTAATGCTTCCGTAATCCACTGATCAATCAATTGAATAAGCTGAGATTGTCCACGCGACTTGAGAAAATCGCCACGTGCTGGACATTTACCATAATAAAATGGTGTGGTTTTTAACTCATACATCCGTATCCCTCCACCGCTTCGGCAGTTGCAATTGAATTTTCATCATGGTGCAGCTACTCCTGTGTTGGCTAATGCTGTGGCCGGATTGGTTTGAGCCAGACTCTGCTGTGCCGATACAGGAACACTTTGCGCAGCCACGACACGTACTGATTTATTGGAAACGACCTGATCCTCCAGTTGCAGGTTGGCATAGTTTGGCTGTCCGCCGATAGAACTGGCATTCTGTCCACTGACCAGACGGAAGTTCACTTTTACCCAAAGTTCCGGATTTTCCTTGCTCTTCCAGACCATCTCAAAGTTGCTGCCTTTCTGGGTACGTTGTGCACTTTCAATCAGGCGGTTAATGCCATATTCACCCGGTTCATCAAAAATGGTATGCGTTTTCCCTTCCAGATCCACTAGCGTAATGCGTGTGCCTGGAATCGCACCCGGATTTGGCCAGACAAAGTTCACCCATTGCTGTATGCCATTTTCAAACAGCATGCGTTGCCCATCGATATCAAAGGTATAAGCTAAAAGCTGAGGATTTTCCAATGGATAGAACTGGAAATTGGACTGGTTTACAGCAGGTGCTGTACCCTGCCCCTGAGTCAGTTCACCTGTGGCAACCCCATGAGCAGGTGCGACATAAGTCTGGAAATTTGCGACAAAAGCCGGGTTCAGACTGATTCCCAGATCCTGCCAGGTTTTGGAGGTCAAAGTATAGCCACGTCGGATCACCAGTGGATCCAGATGTTCTTTCACAAAGCGTGCAATACTGCCACTTTCACCAAAAATCTGGTTAATTTCATTGGAAGTGGCCTGTAAGGTTGCCTGACTGCTAAACGGATATTTCTGAGCCAGATTCTGGCTAAATGGCTGATAAGATTGCATGGTCCAGAGCTTGTTTATTTCAGCCTGTGCAGGAACCAGCAGCCCCTCAAAGGATTGGATTAATGGTGCAACCAAAAGTTTTTGTAACAGTTGCTGATCCAGCTCTGTCGTCCCTGCCGCCATTTTCTCTGCCACAAATTTTTGGCTAGTGTTAAAAATGGAGTTCTGCTCATGAATTGTCTGTTTGACCAGAGCCATACTGGCAGGACCAATATCACCTGAGCTTTTTAGATCATTGAACTGGCTGCGGATTTTTGCCATTGACTGCATGTAACCATCTAGAAGCGATTGATTTTGCAGATCATCGCGCTGACGTACCATCTGATAGAACATCTGGAACTCACGTGCAATCACACCATGCTGTAACGGGCTATTGGCCTGTTGCACTTGCTTCGCTTCATCACGATTCAGCACTTTACGTTTAAACCAGGCAATAAAGCCTTTTTGCGGCACCGCCAGTTCTGCCTGAACCATCGGATTATCCCAGCTGGTCTCTTGGGCCACACGTTGGATCAAGATACGGATTGGAGAATGTTCCGGTTCGCCCAAGAGATCCATCTGCTTGATCTGCTGATTGAAATCGCCTGCTTTGGCATAATGAATCGCGTTCAGGAATTTACGCCATTCTGCAATATATTCTTTCTTATAGAGCTCAGTCAGTTGACGACGGATCTGCTCAGGACTACCACTAAAGCTGAGATCATCAGATTGCGTGGTATTCAGCACCCAGTCCCGACTATCGGTTGTGCTGCTCGCTGCCTGCTCGATGGCTCCCTGTACATAACCTTTCCATGCCGGATAGGTATAAATTCCCGGCAAAGCATAGCTTCCCAACATGGCATTCTGGTTGGTTTCACCCAGAATCTGTTTGACTGTCATTGCGGGGAAACGCACGGCCGCACGACTCTTGATTTCATTATAGACACGGTCACGTGCAGAAATACCGGTGGTAATCGCTGTCAATATCTGACGGGTCTGATCCACCAATACTGCATCAGAATTCAACTGAGGGAAACTGTTTCGTCCTGACAATGTAATGGCATAACCCAGGATCTGCTCGGCTTTCTGGAGCATTTCACCTCGCGGTATTTCACCGCGGTTTTGTTCCAGCCATGTGCGCCAGAAACGTGTCAGCTGATCACTTAAATGACTGGAATCCATATACTGGCGATTGCTCAGCATCAGATAGGTTTTTAAGGCATTATAAGCATCCTGAGGATTCTGGTCTGAAGGTTCAGAAGCAATCTGGCGGCCTTGCGCCACATGATTCATTTTCACCTGAATATAATTTTCTTTTAGCACCGCTTCATTTGCCTTAACACGTTGCAGATACTGTGCAATCTGCTGCTGGGTGGGCTGCAGCACCAGCTGTTCAATGCCTTTAAGATATTCAGTTTCCAGTTTTTCCCGAATCTGCTTACCCTGATATAAACCAAAGCTGTATTTCAGTGGACGGTCCTGATCAAACTGATCCAGTTGCTGCAGATGCCCCTGTAAAATCAGCAAGGCATCCAGCTGATGATTCAGCGAACGGTTGGCCTGTGCCTGTATCTGTAGCACTTTGTTCAGGTCGGCCTGAACTTCAGTAATGAGCTGCTGGTTATTGCGATATGACCATAACCATAAACTAAGGACAATCGATACCCCAAGAATTGCACCGGTAAAGGCCATAAAACGCTGACGTTTTTTTGTCGGGTTAATATGCTGACGTACCAGATGCTTGTCTTTCAGGATCACATTGGAAAACAGGCCTTTCAGGAAATAACCGTGGTTCTGGGAAACTGACTGTTTCGGCAGACCAATTTCACTGTCATCACTGTGGATCAAGTGAAAATCATCCGCGATCTGTTCCGTCATTGGGCTTTCAATTACGCCATCCTGCAAGGCACTGGTAAAGTAAAAGCCACGGAAAATAGGTTTAAACTGGTATGGATTTTCCTGGAACAGTGTAGAAATAAAGGTTTTTAAAACCGGTTTCAGGCTCTTAAATTCCAGTGGAAAAGTCATTACACTTGGAGAAATGTGCTGTGAATGCCGACGGCTCAAATGCGTTGTACTGACACTTTTCAGACCATCGTATAAAATATTGTAATGCTCCTCAAAAAGCTCTAGCGCCTGCTCGCTGGAATTTGCCGCATACGGTAAAGTCGCGCCCCAAACCTGATCAAATTCCTGCGCATCATAACAGTCAAAAAAATCGGTAAATCCGGCAATCAGGTCCATTTTAGAAAAGACCAGATACACGGGAGCAAAGACTTCTAGACGTTCAGTTAGATCCTGAATACGGGCACGCAGATTTTTGGCTAATTTAATGGATTTTTCCGGACTCTGGCTGACCAGCTCGGCAATACTGACAATGACAATCAGACCATTCACGGGCGCCTTTGAACGATTTTTCTTGAGAATATTCAGAAAACCGAGCCATTCGGAATGGTCCTCAGCATAGACCGAATAACGCCCTGCCGTATCTAGTAAGACTCCTTCGGTTGAGAAAAACCAGTCACAGTTACGGGTCCCGCTTAAGCCGGAAGACACCATCTGTTGATGATGTTCTTCAAATGGAAAACGTAAACCGGAATGGTAAATGGCCGAGCTTTTTCCAGCAGCAGGATTGCCAATCACCATATACCAAGGCAGTTCATACAGTGCCGTATTCCCCTTACGATCTCCGAGTCTGGACTTTCGGATCAGCTGAATCGATTCTTTCATCTGCTGCTGGATCAGCTGCAGTTCTTCTTTATTCTTATTCCTGTTCTGTTCAGCTTCGGTCGTACTGGCAATGGCCTCGGAAAGTTCCTCGCCTTTTTTGCCATGCCGATAATGCTGGATCAGTGTATAAATCCCCCAGACTACCAGGATCAGGCTATAAACCGCCACCAGCATCCAGAACACACGGTCCGATACAGTGTTTTTCATGGAAATAATCACCACGAAAAATGACAATGCCATCATCACTTTTGGATTGGTCACATACTGCCAGACATATCCCAAGATCGTATAAAATAATGTATTCACTGTAATCTCTTATATTTCTTTATTATCTTTCAGGTTTTTAAAATTTTTCAGGCCGCATTCTGTTCTAGTTCCTCAACCATATTGACAGGTTGACAGACAAAAAATGTCTGAGGATGCTGCACCGTATAGGCCAATGTAATGACATCATCATTCATTTGCATGAACAAAAATATCCCAAACAAGGCTTTCATCTCTACTGTACTGCCCAGATAAGAATGGCAATACAGGCCGTGATGCAGTTCTATCCCAGCTGTACCTAAATACTGCTGAATTTTTTTAGAGGTATTGATCTGTAATGGATCATCCAGCAACAGTACAAATGCGGCTTCCTGCTGCAACTGTTCAGCAAAATTTGGACATTGTTGCTGTAAATATTCACTAATATTTTTGACATGCTTTAAGGTTTTAATTGATTTAATTTCCATTAAATCTTCAATGTTTAACTGTGGAGCAGACAGGCATATACTCGCGGCATATTCTCCCGGCAGATATTGTTCCGACTGCCATAACTGCTGTTCCAGCCACTCCTGATCAATTTCAGACTGTACTGCAATCACCAGACTGACCTGTTCATGTTGCTGCTGAATATCATTGAGCAGATTGATCCAGAGTGCATAAGTATTGTAATGATCGACATAATGGAACTCGACATGAATCTGGCGCTGCACAATTTCATATTGCTGTTCTAGCTGTTCGATCAGCGTCTGTTGTGCTTGATCTGGCCAGATATGAATCAATGTTGCCGGCAGCAGAATATGCAGATTCAATTTATTTAATCGTGCCACCTGTTCAAATGGAGTTTCTATTTCATTCTCTTCATCAAACTGTTCATTGATCCAGCCCTGATGCATACGGTATTCATAAGCGGTTTCTGCATCATAGAACATCGCTGACTTTCTCAGATGTGTCGCAATGTGATGCAGACTTTCAGCATGTTGCTCCATCTGCTGCTGAATCAGTAAATTGATTCGTTGCAGCCGCATGCTGTGCAGAGTGTCATCCTCTTCTACTTCGGCTAACAACTCATCCAGATGTCGAATGCGATAAGACAGGATCGGCAGTCCATAGTGATTGACCAAGGTTTCATCCAGTTCCGGGCTTTTGAATGCCTGCATTGCGTCAATAATTTCATGATTTTCACCAAAGCTATGGATTGCTGCGGATGAATAGATTTTTAGAGTCCGCTCCTCAACCGGTTTATCCTTATTTTTCTCCAGTTCACTTTGCTGTTGCAAATGTTTTTTTTCATTTTCAGCGGCTTCTAACTTTTCTGCTTTAGCTGTCTGATAAGCTTTTAACGATGTATAAATCAGCCATGGGGAAAGCAATAACAAGCCAGCACAGACAGGAAGTAAAATAAAAAACTGCAGTATCTCCATAGCTGTCGGATCATACTGCACATCACGCCAGTAGTAGATCACCAAAGCGCTTGTCAGCAGGATGAGTGTCAGAATGATCGCAATAATGCTCTTGATCATGCTGCTCTCCTCATCAGGCTGTAACAAGTTTCCTGATTATCTTCAGCGGTTTGTAGCATCAAAAAAGCGCCTTGTCCCAGCCCGGCACTTTGATCACCGAGCCGAATTGGGCAGATTTCAGCCTTGCTTAATACCAGACGCAGATCCACCATCAAGGTTGGGCTACACCAGGTTGAAATCATCTGCTTGAGTTTTTCACTATATTTTTGCTGCGGCAGAAAATCCAGATAGTCCTGACGATTCAAAGGACCAATCACGATTTCAATTTTTTCATCAATCTGGGTCAGCACTTCGCCACAGAAAGTATTGATTCCCAGTAATGCAGGATTTGATCCGCCCAGTGAAGCTTTTTGCGAAGCATCCAGTTTAAACTGTTCTGGTAAATACTCCCGGATCTGAACCTGATGCTTGAACATGCAACCCAGCATGGTTTTCAGGACATAAGCACTATTATTTTGCCCCTGCATCAGACCGGAAAATTCAGCAAAATAATCATCCAGATGCTGTTGCTGATGTTGTTCACGCACATAGCCATTGAGCACATGCAGAATCTCCAGATAATGATTTTCCTGCTCAATTTCATAACGTACTGGCAGATGATAGTGAATCGAGGCTTCGATATATTGCGCGGTCAGTTTATGGTTAAATAAACCGAGAAAATGCAGGGTTTCCTCGCGCTGCTGACGCGGGCTTTGCTTGATACGGTAGGTATAGGTATAAGGTAATACTCCCTGTGTCCCGGTCAGACCAATCATCGGACTGGTCAGCTGAATTTTCTGATCTGTCCATTGCAGAGACTCAATTTCGGATTTGGGGAAATTCAGATTCAGCGAGCTAGCAAAACTAAAACTCTTGCTCCAGTCTTGTGAGTGTTTCTGCTCAGGATAATGACGCAGCAGACGTGTTGCCTGCACCAGTTCAAAGCGGGTGGGCTGCTGATACAGCTGTTCTACTACAGAAGCTTTTTGCCACCAACGTTCTGCACGCATTGGTATACCTCCTGTTCTGTTGCTGCATCAATCACAATCATTTCCACATAACTGTTCATTTGCACTTTCAGGTTAAAAATATGATTGAGCAATTGGGCAAAGATATACAGACTCGAGCCTCTGAAAGCCTCAATATTCATCTTGACCTGCACACGAACACCACGAACAAACAGTGGAAATGGTTTGTAGTCCAGTAATTTCTGACTAAGTGAAAAATCAATCGATTGAATTGCTGCAATGATCTGCTGGTTTTCTTTGAAAGCCGGCAGGTTATACAGTTCTAGCAATTCTTTCAGATGTGTGACTGCATCACCTTTCATCAAAGACAGATTATTCAAGGAAAGATGGGAAATAATGCGCCATTGTTCTTTTTGGCTCTGCTTGAATCGATAAGGCAAAGATGGGCGCTTTAACAAGAGTCCGCGTCGAACCAGCTGACTGTCATTCAAGCTGAGCGCATTCTGATCCCTGTTATAGCTTTCATAAGGCAGATCACGGTTACAGCACAGCAGCTGAGTACTGATAAAATCAGAGGAGGTATTCTGAGGTTCCAGACTTCGAGAGACCAAAGAAAATTTCAGGTCATTCTGTTGTGTACTGGCAATTTCTGGCTGTAGATGATAATAAAATTGTGCGCCGTCATGCCGGTAATGACTCATGGCAAAAAATGGCAAAACCTGATGGGCAACCTGTTCTTTATCAGTCTTTTCACGAATCAGGTTCATCTCGGAGACCGCATACACCTGATAATATTCAGGATGATGCGCATCTGAAATGAGTGGATATTCCAGTCGCTGATGATTGATTTTCTGCGGTTCGGCCTGTTTTTCAAACAGGTTAACCACTGGCGTCACGAACAGCTTGAAATTGGCGAGATTCAGTTCTGAATAATTGCGAACCGCAGCCTGATCATTCAGGTTCATTTTAAAGTGAATATACAACTCAAAATTCGAGGTATCTGCTTCGATCTGATGGAGAAAATCCAGATTCAGGTTCAGGAAATTGAACTTGTCTGGAAAGCAGAAATATTCCAGTAATAGTCGATAGGCCTGATGGGTGTGCTGATCGACCGGCAGTATACTCTCCTCCTCGCTAAAGCCTGATAGCTCGAAAGGATTTGAAATCTTGATTTCCTGGCCATTGCCCTTTAACGAAAACTGGGTTTCTGTCTTAAAAACCTGATCCAGCACCTGTAAAGGAAAGCTGGAAATCGCATCTAGATAAATTGGTAGCTTATGCTTTTGCAATAAGTTCAACTGCTGATTAAAAATTTCAAAACCCAACACGAGTGTCGCATTACGGTTCAGATGAATGTGCGCCGAAGGATGGGTTTTAAAATGGACTGATTTCAATGCAGTTGGCAGTAAAGCCACCTCCTGGACCGTCCGGTATTCACACTGCACACCACGCACACTTTTGGATTTAAGTGAAGTATGTTTCGGGATCAAACGTACATCATTCAGCTGTTTGATTTTATTCACATCTTCAAAACTGACCATTGAACAGGCTGGAAACGGCTTTACATACTGGGGAAACATCACCGCAAAAATCGAACGGGTAAATATTTCATAGCTGTCATATAGCTTTTTATCAATCCGTGCAGAGATCAATGAAAATGCCTGAATCAGGCGCTCAATATGCGGATCGTCAATCTGTTCCTGATTTAAAGACAGACGTTGGGCAATTTTTGGATATTTATTGGCAAATTCACGGGACTGCTGGCTAAATTCCTGCAGCTGTTTTTCGTAATAAGGTAATAATTCTTCAATCGCGCTCATTCTTATTATGATCTTGGCAAAATAACATATTGTTGTGTGGTCGGTTTTAATAAAGCATCAAAAATTACAGGCTCATATAAAGGATGAATATTCAAATAGGCTTGAATGCTTAAGCACAGGCTACCCATATTATTTTCATCCAGCAACATTTCTACCCGGACATGCTTAAGCCGTGGTTCATGTGCTGAAATAGATGCCTCAATCGAGCGACAAATTTTGTCACGATCCATCGGATTTGCAGTCGATAAGCCCACAAAATCAATAATTCCAAATTGCAGAATGGACTTTTTGACCAGCACATAATCATCAATCATATGGTTGAGCATGGCCATACGGCTGTTCAACAGATCCTCCAGATCCGCCGCAACTGCTTCACGCAACTGCTGAATTGACATGCCCTGTGCACGTGCTTCCTCTTGTGGCAGTAGTCGATCAAACAAGGTCGAACGGAATCCATAAGGATAAAGCTGATCCAGATTCATGTATTTCCATCATCCATTTTAAATTTAATCATTCAGATAGAGGCCTGCAGGTGCAAGCCTCTAAATTCAGAAGCATTAAGCAGCGTAAGATGCCGTATTATTGGATAATGACCATTTTTTGGTTACCGCACCTTTCTGTGTACCGTTGATATCTTGCTGGTTATAAGTCCACTCAACCGCAGCATATTTCAGACCGAACGCTTCAGTCGGTACACCTTCTGCATTCACGCTTGGCATGACTTGAGAAACCAGAACGTGTTTCAGTTTGATCTGTAAGTACTTGATACGCTTGTCGCCGTTGGCACGGTAGAAGTCAATCTGAACTTCATCAAAGGTATAACCGGCAGAACATGCTTCCCAAAGTTTCGGGCTGGTAGCATCCAGATCTTTGACAAAAATCATGTCAGAATGTTCTACACGCTCAGCGGTATGGCCACCCACACTTGAAGACGTCGCAGATTTTGGCTGGCGAATATTGTGTGACCAGGAATTTACTTCAAGCCAACTTTTATGTTCAGAATCGCGTGATTCACCATCGACTTTATATTTGCCGCGAAATTGGACGTATATGTCTTTCATTGTTATTTTTATCCTGTTTTATAATCAATAATAGAAAATGCAACCGACCTAATTGCTCGATTGCGGCAGTTCAGTGACAAGTCGCAGGGATACAGACAACTCATCAAGCTGAAAATGTGGTCGCAAGAAGACCACTGATTTGTAGTGACCAGGTTCAGCTGGATTCTCTACAACCTTGATTGACGCTTCCCGCAAAGGATATTGCGCCTTGGATTCCTGAGAGGCGCCGTCGTCCAGTAATACATATTGAGATAACCAGTCATTCAGAAAGGCTTCAACATTGCCTGCAGAAGCAAAACTTCCCACCTTGTCACGCATCATCGCTTTTAAATAATGTGCGATACGTGAAACTGCCATGATGTACTGAATCTGGCTCGATAAAGCAGAATTGGCATTCGCGGCATCATTGTCATATTTTTTCGGCTTCTGAGTCGATTGAGCACCAAAAAACGCGGCATAATCGGTATTTTTGCAGTGCACCAGTGGAATAAAACCAAGATCACTCAGCTCTTTCTCGCGTCGATCCGTAATCGCAATTTCGGTTGGACATTTGAATACCACGTCACCGTCATGCGTTTTAAAGGTATGTACAGGAAGTCCTTCAACTAAGCCGCCGCCTTCGACACCACGAATCGCAGCACACCATCCATGCATATCAAAAGCATTAGTTAAGCGAGTACCGAAAGCATAAGCTGCATTCATCCATAGATATTCATGATGATCTTCACCAGATACTTCTTCTACATAGTTAAAACCCTCGGTCGCTGTGCCTTCTTTCGGATGATATGGCACACGTCCCAATACACGTGGCATGGTCAATGCAACATAGCGTGCATCATCACTTTCACGGAATGAACACCACTGTACATATTCAGCAGTTTCAAAAATCTTGGACACATCACGTGGACGATCAATATCGGTAAATGATTCCAGTCCAAACATGCTTGGGCTGGCTGCAGAAATAAATGGTGCATGTGCTGCTGCTGCCACATGGGAAATCTGTTCCAGCAAATACATGTCTGATGGCGTCCGATCAAACTCGAAATCACCAATCAAGGTGGCATAAGGTGCTCCACCAAAAGAGCCATATTCTTCTTCATAGATTTTCTTGAATAAGGTGCTTTGATCAAAATCAGTGGCACTTTGGAAATCCTTGATCAATTCCTTTTTGGTAGTATTCAACATCCGAATTTTAATCAAAGAGTTGGATGGGGTTTCCTGACAGAAATAATATAAGCCACGCCAGGTTGATTCAATTTTCTGGAATGCTTCATGATGCATGATCTTGCTCAGCTGGGTTGAAATCAGGGCATCGATTTCAGCAATACGCTTGTCCAGTGCAAGGGTCATGTTATCGGATACAGTAATTGTTCCTGCCATGACTTCACGTGCCAGTTCACCAATCAGGCTTTTGGCACGGTCATGTTCTTCATTCGTACGCGCGATACGGCTACGCTCGACGATAGAGTCCAGTAATGAGTATTCTTCAATATTCAGGTGTTCAGCAGTTGCTGCATTTAAATTACTCATGCTCAGCCTCCACACTCATCTTGCGGATCTGATCAGTACTTTTCAGAACTTCGTCTAGCAAATCTTCCAGACGTTCATTATTGGAAATTTTATTACGCAAATCGGTTAAACGTTCACGAGCTTCAACCAGTCGACGTAATGGATCAACCTGCTGCACGACCTGTTCTGGCTTAAAGTTATCCATGGAATTAAAGGTCAGGTCCACAGACATCTTGCCGCCCTCTTCGGTCAGGGTATTTTCAACCTGAAAATTGGCCCGTGGTGCCAATGACTCCATCACTTCATCAATATTGTCCAGATCGACATTGATAAACTTTTTGTCTTTTAGCTTAGTTTTTTCCAGTTCAGATGCTGCTGAAAAATCTCCCAGCACGCCGACTACAAAGGGCAATTCCTTGACTTCGCGGGCATCCCCAACTTCCACATCGTAAGTCAATTGCACACGCGGTGGACGAATCCGCTGTAATTTCTTCTGTACACTTTCACGCTTAGCCATATTGCTGATTCCTATGAATTATTCTTTATTAGTTATTTCGAAGTGCACCAAATGGATTGGAGCTAGACTGGACATTTGGGAGGACGACCGGCTCTGTTTTCTTGGCGACAACATTGCTGCTAGATATTTCTTTTGCTTTATTACGTGCAGGAGCACTTATACGTGTTTTAGCCGAGCTGTTTTTTTTACTCGCCGTGGTCACCTTTTTTTTCTTGTTGCCTGAATCCTTCTCTGCCCTTAGAGGCATAACCGTAACGGGTTGGGATAAACGTACATTGTCATTAAAAACTTTGGTAATGGCGTAGGTTTGTTCATTCAGCGGACGGATTTCTGTAGTGCGCATATAGTTCAGGGCATGATTAGAAATCGCGACACCAGCAAGGAAGCTAATATCTGTTAGTTGACGTGTTATGTAATTTTCACGACTTAACTGATCTACTGCTTGAAGTGCTTTCAGATGCAGACCACGATCCAGATAAAGTTGAGCAATATCGGCTTTGATTTTACGCTGTAAATTAAGATCTTTCCGAGCGGCTTTGGCACAAAGCTGTTCATACTGTTGCAAGATTTCTGGATCAGTATCTCCTTCGGCCAGTGGATGCACTTTAAGACATGATTTTTTTAGGGTTGCAGCATGCGTCTGCATCAGACTCATCGTGCAGACAGCCAGCATCAGCACGAGTATGGAACTCATATTTTTTTTCAAAATTAGCCTCAAATTTTTCTTTTTCTGGTTATTCGATTTTTTTACTTGAAATGACTTTTCTCTATTTATTATTTAAAAATCATCTTGCGAATTTAACAAAAAATGATCACACTAAGTCAACAACAAAAATTGACTTTTGTAAAATATTTTTTAACAGTCTCTAAAAAAATGTTAAAGATTATATGACTTTTATTCTTTTAAAAAACATATAAACATTAGGGTAAAAATTGATCAGAAGAACTGGTTCAATTGCAGTCATTCAAATAAATAACAAGAACAGCACAATCCTATCTTTCTAACCTTAAAAAGATTGTGCCTTGTAAGAATAAATAATGAGAAATACATGAATAATTTAAAAATTTTAATTAATAAATTATCTGATCATGCACGTTTATGTCTTGAGAAATCTGCTAATACTTGTATTCATCAGCAAAATTACGAAATCGAAATTGAACATTTTTTTCTCGAATTACTCTCGCATAACCAGTTAAATGATGTCCAGTTACTGTTTAAAAACTATAAACTTTCTAAGGAAGCTCTGCTAGATGATCTAAATGAAAGTTTATTTCAGCTTAACAAAGGCAATTCGCGCACCCCTATTTTTGCCACGTCAATTATCCGCTTACTTGAGCAGGCTTGGCTACTAGCCTCCGCTGAAAAAGAACCCATCATTCGTAGTGGTCACCTACTTGTAGCTTTACTAACAGCTTCCGATCTGTATCAAATTGCGATGCGTTCATCCTCAATTTTTGAGCTGATTCCGATTGATACAATGAAGCATCAGTTCCTGGATTTGTGCCAGGACAGTATTGAAAATGTGTCAGCTCAATTAATAACGTCTCAGCCAGTAGCTCATCGAAATGCTGAAACGACTGCAAAAAAAACTCCTGCATTGGATCAGTACACGATTAATCTGACCCAGAAAGCTATTCAAGGAAAAATTGATCCAGTGATTGGGCGTGAATTTGAAATTCGTTTGATGCTGGATATTTTGATGCGCCGTCGTCAGAACAATCCGATTTTGACAGGTGAGCCGGGAGTCGGCAAGACGGCTGTAGTGGAAGGATTGGCTCTCAAAATTGCCCAGCAACAGGTCCCTGATGCCCTGAAAAATGTGCAATTACATGTGCTGGACATGGGGCTGTTACAGGCAGGCGCCAGTGTCAAAGGTGAATTTGAGAACCGACTGAAACAAGTAATTCAGGAAGTACAAAGTGCTGCCTATCCAATCATCCTGTTTATTGATGAAGCGCATACCCTGATTGGTGCGGGTGGCCAGGCCGGTCAGAATGATGCTGCAAATTTACTCAAACCGGCACTTGCAAGAGGTGAATTACGTACCATTGCCGCAACCACGTGGGCGGAATACAAACAGTATTTTGAAAAAGATGCAGCGCTCAGCCGCCGTTTTCAGGTCGTCAAAGTTGAGGAACCAACAGAAGCAGTCGCGATTGATATGCTCCGCGGCATGATTCCAGTGATGGCTCAGCATTTTAATTTGCAGATTGATGATGAAGCGATTATTGCTGCGGTACATGCGTCGCATCGTTATATCAGTGGACGTCAATTACCCGATAAAGCAATTAGTGTCCTGGACACTGCCGCCGCACGCGTCGCACTGACTCAGAATGCTCAACCGGCACAACTCGATCACCTGCAGGCACAATTGCACAATCTGGAACTGGAACACAAATTACTCACTCAGGAAAACCAGAACCTGCCCATTCACCATGAACGACTCAATAATCTTTCAGTAAAAATTGCAGAGCTTAGGCACAACATCCAATGCTTGGAAAATCAATTGCGACATGAATTGCACATTGTTCAGCAGATCCGGGAGTTTCAGACTCCGGATCAGGACGAAAAGTCTAGTCAAAAAATTGCGGTATTACGTGCAGAACTGGCTGAAGTACAGCAAAAAAATCCACTGGTCTTTGAACGCGTCAATGCCAGCATCATTCATGACATCATTTCGGATTGGACGGGTATTCCAGTGGGTAAAATGGTCAATGATGAAATCAGGCAGGTATTAGAGCTTGAAAGCTGTATGGCGCAGCGTGTGATGGGGCAAGATTATGCTCTAAAGCAATTGGTGCAAGGTATTAAAACCTCTAAAGCTAAACTGGAAGATCCGAATAAACCCCAAGGCGTGTTCCTGCTAGTGGGTCCAAGTGGTGTCGGTAAAACTGAAACAGCCCTGGCCCTGGCAAATGAACTGTATGGTGGGGAATCACATCTGATTACCATTAATATGTCGGAATATCAGGAAGCCCATACGGTTTCTGCTTTAAAAGGCGCGCCTCCAGGTTATGTCGGTTATGGTCAAGGGGGCGTGCTGACTGAAGCTGTTCGCCGCAATCCATATAGCGTGGTGTTGCTGGATGAAATTGAAAAAGCGCATCGTGATGTGCAGGAACTGTTTTATCAGGTCTTTGACAAAGGTATGCTGGAAGATGGTGAAGGACGGCTGATTGATTTTAAAAATACCACGATTTTGCTGACGTCTAATGTCGGATCCTCTGCCATCATGCAGGCCTGTCTGAATCATCCACCTGAACACTGGCCAAGTGCAAATCAGCTGATTGAACAGCTTAAACCTAGTTTATATCAGCAGTTTAAACCGGCGTTCTTGGGACGTATGCAGATCGTACCGTACTTCCCGTTGCATGATGATCTGCTACTCAAAATTATTGAACATAAACTCGGTAAAATTATTCAGCGAATACAAACCCAATATCAAACTGAAGTTACCTACAGCGATGACCTCTTAGAACTCATTTTAAGCCGTTGTACAGAAGTAGATAGCGGTGCACGTAATGTTGACCATATTCTGAATGCCAGTGTATTGCCTGCTTTAGCCACCGAAATTTTAATGGCACTCAGTGAAGAAAAAGTACCTGAGAAAATTCAGATTGAGGTTGAAAATGATGAGATTACTTATCTTTTAGATCAACAGCAACCCAAAGCGAAAACCAAACGCACCCGAAAAAAGAAAACGGATGCTGTATAAAGCCAGATTTAAAAATTAAAGAAAAAAAATAAGTTTCAGGTGAAGAATGACCCTAGATATTGAACAACTGCTTGCCCTCATCTCTGATCATCAGCCATGTGGTGAGGACTGCTCATTTTCAAATGACTTTCATGCCATTAAAAAGGCTAGAATTCAAGATGATCCTTTGCTGGATCAAGGTGACTGGATCTCTGAGCCACGTCAGGCAGACTGGCATTTTGTACTGAATAAATCGGTTGAGCTGTTAAGTGAAAAAACCAAAGATCTGCGACTTTACACCTGGTTAGCTGAAGCCTGGGCCAGAATTCACGGATTTGAAGGAATTGCCCGCGGCCTGGAACTGAGCCATCGCAGTATTCAGCAATATTGGCCGGATTTACATCCTTTAATTGAGGAAGATGATTTAGATCAGCGCCTGGGTTTACTGCAAGGCTTAATCAGCCAGATTCCGGCATTGATGAAACAGGTTCCCCTGGTCAGTCAGGCACCGTTTTATCATTTGGGAAATTATGAGGCATTTTTACATCAACAAAATGTCCGGTTACGCCATAACCAGCAGGATGAAGATTATGAATCTCTAACTGGCAATGATGAGCTGCAGAATTTCGAGCAATTACTTCAGGCAACTTCCCGCTCGGTACAGTTACAGAATTATCAGCAGGTCTTGGATATTCAAAAGCACTGGCAGCAACTCAAAATAACCCTAGATGATTTACTAGGTCTGGATGCACCGAGTTTTTCTGTAATAGATGAACAGGTTGATTCCATTATTGCCCAGATTAAACGCCTGTATAAAGTGGAACAGATCGCACATCAAAATAATGAAAACTTATTACAGCCGAAAGAATCAGCAATTCAGCTAGGTTATACGGATACAGTCTCTGCTGTTGCGCAGACTCAATTCAGATTACAGCCACAAAATCATCTGGCCAACCGGGAACAGGCGCTGAAAGTCTTAAATGAAATTGCTGATTATTTCCAGATACATGAACCGCATAGCCCGGTGAGTTATATGCTGCAAAAAACCATTCGCTGGAGCCAGATGCCGTTACACGAATGGCTGGCACACGTGATTAAAAATGAGAATCCCCTGGAACAGGTGCAAGAGTTACTGGGTGTACCCGATATGAATAATTCGAATAGTGAGTGGTAAGACTGAATGTTTAAAGCAGAAAAAGTTCTTTGGGGTGAAGGTTTATTTTTACGACCTCAGCATTTTCAGTTACAGGATGCCTATCATGAACAACGTCTGAACCAGATGATTCAGGCAACCTTTCCTTTTGCCTATGGAATTCAAGCGATTGAATTCGATGAGGCCCAGTTCAGCATGAATATCATGGCACTCAGCCGGATTGAAATGGTCTGGCAAGATGGGGAAATTTATCGTGCACCTTCACAGGATCTATTACCTGAGCCCGTGCAACTTGACAGTCTGAATCTGCGTACAGAAATGGCTGTTTATCTTGCTTTACCGATGGTTCAGGCAAGTAAACAGAATCTTAACCATGAAGATAATTCACAGTCCAGCCGTTATCATTCCCATTTAAGCTCGACTCATGATCTGTTTACCAATGCCGCTACAGCCGAAATTACCCTGTTACGCCGTCGTGCAGAATTCAAGATTTTTGAAATCAGCCAGGAGCCTGAACAGGCCCTCGATGGTTATTTTTATATGCCGATTGCAACAATGAAACGCCAAAGCTCAGGGCATTTTGTGCTGGATCATAAATTTATTCCGCCGATTCTGCATATCGAAGCCTCAGAAAATCTACTGAATAATCTGAAGCGGACTTTGAATATTATTCGCGCCAAGATCAAAACCATTCAGAACAACAACCGTGAAAATGAACAAAAACTGATTGAATTCCGTTCGGGTGATATCGTGTCTTTCTGGTTGGTGAATGCACTCAATACTGCACATGCAACCCTGAATCATATCCTGCTATATCCACGTATTCATCCGGAACGACTGTATTCTGAATTATTACGTCTGACCGGGTCATTGCTGACCTTTTCAACCGCGTATGCTGTCGACCAGTTACCGCAATATCAGCACCATCATTTACAGGACAGTTTTGGCCAGCTGGATGTCATTTTACGTGAACTGCTGGATACGATTATTTCAAACCGCTATATCAGTATTGCCCTTAAAGAAACCCGGCCATCTTATTGGGTGGGCAGCCTTGAAACAGACAAAATTTCCCGGGATACCCGTTTGTATCTCGCGGTATCCAGTAGGGTCATGCCCCCCCATGACCTGATTGCTTATGTACCGATCCGCTTTAAAGTGGGCAGTACGATTGATGTTGAACAACGCGTGATTGCAGCCTTACCCGCAGTGCCAGTTCAGCATCTGATTCAGGTGCCGACCGCGATTCCGGTGCGTTCTGGTGTGAGCTATTTTGAGATAGAACCGAATAATGAACTGTATCAGCGCATGCTTGAGTCCGAAACCATTTGTGTCTATATCCCGAGTGGGTTCCAGGACATTTCAATTGAGCTGATTGCTGTAGTAAATGGATAAAAATAATGAATAGTCTAAATAATGCCCCTTCACTATTTGACGATGGACAAATTGGCATCGGTTTCCAGGCTCGAACAAATACAGATACACCTCTATACTCCGCGACTGCCAGTCTGGTCGATCTGTTACATGATGGATTCTATGTGGTATTTCTGATTCGTAATCAGTATGTACCTGCCGATCTGGAATCCTTCCGCCAGAAAGTACTGGATATGCTGTCACGTTTTGAGACTCAGGCGAGAAAACTGCAATTTCCTGTTGAAGATATTCATGATGCAAAATATGCCTATTGTGCATTACTCGATGAAACCATCGTGACCCAGCAAGCCCCACATTTTTTTGATCTGCAAAATTTCTGGATGATGAGTCCACTCCAACTGAGTCTGTTTGGATCACAACTGGCGGGTTATCGTTTCTTTGAACACATGGAAGAAATCCGCAATAGAGATAAAGCACGCCTCGCCGTTCTTGAGGTCTATCATTACTGTTTATTGTTAGGCTTTCATGGAAAATACCGGATTGAATCAATGAGCCAGCTGAATAGTCTGATTAGTCGGGTTGGTGATCAGATTGATTATCTCAAAGGGAAAAAAGCCTTTTCTCCTTTTGCTGCTATTCCGGATCAGATTAAACACATCATTCATCGCGAATTACCATTTTTCTGGATTTTGATTTTCTGGTTGCTGTTTGCGCTGGCAAGCTTTGTAGGTTTGCACTATGTATTATCCAAAGACCGTAATGCAGCATTTTCCCAATATCAAAATGTGATTAGTGTTCCTGTAGAACAGGCCTATATCACCATCCATTTACCATAAATATTAGTGACTATGGCATATCAAAATAATAAACATATTCGTATTTTACAGTCTGTAAAGTCTCTGTCTTATTCTCCTCACTTTTACTTATTGAGCGGATTTATACTTGGGGTGCTATCAGTAGGCTCAGTTTTACTCGGCTATCATTATTATCAGGACCATAAAGCAAGCACTGCTGCACAGTTGACAGTAGCAAACGATCAGGTAGCAGACTTAAGCCATATGGTAGAAAATGAGCTGCTTATTCAAAAATCCGTTGCGCCGTCGGATCAGGAAAATATCCAAAATCTGGAAGATGGTTTTGATCAAAATATTGACAACATGTTTAAGGTAGCAAAGCCAGCAAGTGCAAACGAGCCTGCAAATACTGGATCACCTTTTGACTCTGCATTTGCTATTCAAGAGCAAAAGCCTTTACCTCAGACCAATGATAAAATTAAGCCGCTTACATCCCAACCTCAAACTATTCGATCTTCAACTACATCCACTAAAGACATCCAACAATCTGAAAAAAATCCTATAAATGTAAGGCTTGTTACTCAACCCACAAAACCAAAACAATTAGAAAAAACTGTTGAGCTAAAAACAGCAAGTACGTCTACTCAGGAACAGTCACCTGCGAAGACTCCAAAAGAAAATCCTGAAGTCGCACAGTCATAAAGCATGATCTACCTCATATTATCCAGTTTTATTTTACTTAGCCTCGGCATGTTAGTGTTGGTTTCTTATGATTTCAGAATCCGTTTGATAAGCTTATTCACGCAAATTTTACCCTATGGCAAGAACCGTATTTTGGCTGTCAAACAGCTGGCTTGGGAATTTAATCAGGCAGCTTCGTCAGCGAAAATCCAGTCACATTGGCATATTCAGCAATGGTGGATTTTACTGGCCGCATTGGCATTATTCAGCAGCATCATCATTTTTAGCTTAACCCGTCCCATTACTGCCAGTACTTTTGAAGCAAATTATTTACGGGAAGTTGATCCGCAAATCTATAGCTTACTGGATGGTCAGGTGCTCGCATCTCCTCCGGAAGTAGATGAACATCTGATTGAAATAGCCTTGCAGGAAGAAGCAAATTACTATGCCAATGTAGTTTCTGCGCAAGTGATTACTCCTTCACCCAATCCTGTTGGAAATGTACATCTGCCAAACAGTCATCATCATAACGATCTCAATACAGCCAACCGGAAATGGGACAAAATTAATCCACGTTATAAACAGCGTTTGTTGATGGTATTTAAAATTATGCGTGAACAGCATGGCTATGAACTGGTTTTATTAGAAGGTTATCGTAGTCCAGAGCGCCAAAATTCACTTTCAGCGAATCCAAATACCACACGCGCCAAAGGCTATCAAAGTTATCATCAGTTTGGTCTGGCCGCGGATATTGCCTTTAAACGGAATGGCAAAGTCGTGATCAGCGAGCGGGATCCATGGGCGATGCGTGGTTATGAACTCTATGGCCAAGTGGCAGAATCTGTCGGACTCACCTGGGGCGGTCGCTGGAAATCAATCAAGGATTATGGTCATACCGAATATCGTATGCCGGGTCTGAAAAAAACTGCTGAAATGGCGGCCCAGCTGATTAATGAAGGTCAGCTACAAGCAGCTGCATACTGACCTTCAACTTCTACCAGATTTTATTGTTGTGCATCCAGAAAGGCTTGCATGTGTTCCAGCACTTGTGCCGGCTTTTCACCATGCAGCCAATGACCTGCACCTTCAATGAGTTCAACATGGGCATGCGTAAATTGACGTTCAATCGCAGCGAACTGTTCTGGTTTGGAAATATAAAATGAGTTACCGCCTCTTAAGAAAAGTGCTGGTATATCAACTGGTGCAAGATCTTCCCAATATAGAATATCCTGATAATGGTTATATAATGCCTGCACATTAAACAGCCACTGCCCTTTATTAAAGGATTTCAGCAGGAATTGAATCACCATTTCTTCTTGTAAATATTCATGCATGATTTTTGTCGCGTCCAAACGTGAACTCACATTGGCACGCGCTACAGCAAATAAAGCTTCAAAAATTTTTGCATGATGATTTTCATGATATTGAATTGGAGTTATATCAAGAACTACAAGCTGCTCTACCCGATCTCGTGCAATATCGGCCAGCTTCATGGCAACTTTTCCGCCCATAGAATGCCCCACCACAACAAATTTTGTGATGTTGAGACTATCCAGGGTTTCAAGTACATCTTCTGACATGAGATGGTAATCATGTTGATCCGTATGTCCCGATAAACCGTGATTGCGTAAATCTAACTGAATGACTGTACGTTGACTTGCAAAATGTCGCGCCAGCATTCCTAAATTACTCAAGCTGCCGAATAAACCATGAATGAAGACCATCGGTACAAGTATTGAGTCATCATGAGTGGTGATTTGGTAGTTGAGGATCATTTGAGAATTCCGTGGTTTCATAGTTTAGTTGTTGATATTGGAATTTTATTGGAAATTAATCAATTGCCAATTCTTAAAATTATAAACTTTGCTTAGGCTATTTATTAGATATAAGTTTTGCTTAGGCTATTTGTCAAATGTATTTTTAAAGTGTGCTGAAGGTGCTGTTTGAATCCTCAAGCTTTGGATAAATCATCAGGAAATAGGCTTAATAAATTAAGCTGAATGAGTACGAGCTATTAATGGATATGATTGAAGGCTAATTTTGGAAATATAGTCTTAATTTTTCAGTAAGACATCAATGGATTTAAAATTATCTCTTCGCTTTTATCATTATATTTACCAGATAAAATTGCTTAGGCTATTTTTTAATAATAAAGAGTGAGAAAGATAAGGCGATCTCTTCCACCAATTTTTAATGTTTAATAATTTTAACGAATAATTCATTTTTATTGGTATTTCCCCCGGGAAAATTCGCATTAATCTTATTTTTATGTAGTTTTAATAAATTAAATATCAGAAAATTAACCTAAATCAAAGGCTTTGATTTATCTTCTTTAGCGGATTGCTCTGCCCTGCTCTTACAAAAAACACCTGTAGTCATGCCAGAGTTATTCATGCTCTGGTTTTGACGATCCAGATAATTTTGCGCCACCATCGCCATCATGGAAGCCATATTCAACTGACTATTTTCCTGAGAAGCTTTCAAAATATTCTGATAAGCCTGAATGCGATCACATAATACCTGACGTTCAGTGCTGATGTTTGGTCTGTCTAACGCTGTATGCGGTTCATCCAGAATGGCTTTGCTTTCATTGACCACACGCGTTTGCTCAGCAATATACTGATCAAATTGCTCCTGGGTCATCGTCTCGGCTACGGCGTAATTCGTGATGAGTACACCGTTGAGTCCCAGCAAGATAGCAAAAGCTAAGCGGTTCATTCCTGACCTTCTTTCCATACATCTTCATAATCATCAGCATCAATCATGAAACGAAAGCCTTGATCCAGGGCCAGATAAGGAAGAACTTCTGAGGCAATATCCTGTAATTCACGTACAGTCATAATTTCAAAGTCAGCATCGCTGGATACTTGTTCACCACCATAGATATACCAGCTCACTTTTGTTGCTGTATCTACTGCCTTGCGAATACCAACAATGGGGTCCTGATTCAGGGTATGGACTGCCACGGCAATAACGTCATCCCCACTCACCTCTACATAGGCAGAACCGACTTCTTCGCATAACAATTTCTGTTCAGCGATTAGCTCTTGAAGCGGTGAAAGTTTCTGGGTGTTCTTTGACATGGCGCCATTTCTCTTAGATTTAATGCGCCCTAAGTGTAGCCTAATTTTTATGATTCGGAATATGCTTTTATCGCCTATTGCATGGCATCTATCTATAAGAATTTAGACAGATGCCGGTTTTTCAAATTATTGGAATACTTTGAAACGGTCTTGATCCGGCATAAAGTCTTTGGCGCGTGCTTCACCTTCAACTGAACCAAACACCAGCTGTGCTCTCAGTTGCCAGTTTGCTGGAACGTTCCACTCTGCATGAACTTTTTCATCTACGATCGGGTTGTAATGCTGTAGAGATGCACCCAAGCCTTCAGTATGCAGTGCTGTCCAGGTCGCAAATTGCGCGATCGCAGTAGAATGCTCTGCCCAGATTGGGAAGTTATCTGCATAAGATGGGAACTGATCTTGTAGGCCTTTCACGACATCTAGGTCTTCAAAGAATAAAACCGTACCTAAGCCTGCAGCAAAAGTCCCCATTTTCGCTGCGGTTTTTGCAGCACTTTCTTCATCTTTGGCATAGCTTTTTAATTTATCTGCGACAAAGGCCCAGAATTTCTCATGTTCACTATTAAACAGGATCACGGCACGAGAAGATTGTGAGTTAAATGATGAGGGGCTTTGTTTAATAGCGTTTTGAATCAAATCAGTTAAGAATTCAGGAGATTGAGTGACATTCTTACCAATCGCGTAGATCGTACGGCGTTTTGTAATTAAATCTAAAAACTGATTCGACATTATTGGAAATCCTTTGATATATCTTCGGAAAAACTGGAACCTTCACTTATTTTCATGAAGGAAATCTAATAAATGAGAATTCTATGATTCATTTAATCATTAGTACTTATAGCTTAAGAAAATATACTTAGAATAGCTATATTATTAAAGTAATATCTTTATATATTCTCATGATAAAGAATGGCTTATTAATTTATTTTTTATCAAAAGATAAAATAAATGCCCTTTGATGAACCAATTTCTGTTTTAAAATAAGTCATCATGTTCAATGATGCAGCAGAATTTTTTTGAATGAAAAATAGAAAGATTTGCTTAGGCTATTTATGAGAATTGAACTAATTAAATAGTTTTTTGGAAACTATTAAAATTCATCCCCCAAATATGGAGGATGATATTAAATTAATCAGTTTAAATTTACCTAGAATTTGGCATTAAGGACTTGAGCAGACACTTTATTTTTCCACAGTTCACGTAGTACCGGCAGATAAAACCTCTCGCCCAGATCAACCAGCTCAGCATCAATCAGAGCATGGATATCATGCATAAATAGATAATCCAGCTCTACAGTCGTGAGCTTCATATGCTTTTTTTGATATTCCTTACGCTTCTGCTGTGCCTGTTTAACAAGCTGATCTGCAAAGGCTTTATCTTTGAACTGAGTAATCGCATTTAAACGCAATTCAATAATCCCCCAACCAGCTAAAAACATCTGGAAAGTTTCAAAATCATTGGTCGTTGATTCCCATGACATTTCATCCAGATTTTCATTATCGGGAAGTACAGGTAAAAGAAGTTCCATAATACTTGGAAAAATCTTTTTAAAATTCAGAATAAATTTAACAGGATGCTCACCTGGATAATCCTTGAATTGCACCTTTCTTTGAACATCTGTTAAATAAATATCAAGCATAAAACAATCATCAGTGGTTAATCTCATCTAGTGCTATTGTACGCAACTCTGCCTGAGATAAAAACCACTGCTGACTATTCCATGATAAAACAGGCTTAAAGATTGAAAATAAAAGCGTTACAAGCTTTATTTCGCATTCGCTGAAACCATTTTCTCAGGACGGACGACTTCATCAAACTGTTCAGCTGTGACTAAATCAAGTTCTACCGCAACTTGTTTTAGAGTTTTACCTTCTTTATAAGCAGTCTTGGCAACTTTGGCTGCATTCTCATAACCAATCACCGGGTTCAATGCAGTAACCAGCATTAATGAATCATGCAAGAAATGCTCAATCTTGTCACGGTTCGGCTCAATACCAACGGCGCAGTGATCATTGAAACTATTACAGGCATCACCGAGCAGCTGAATGGATTGCAACAAGTTATACGCGATTACAGGCATAAATACATTCAGCTCAAAATTACCCGATGCACCTGCCACATTAATGGTAGTGTCATTTCCAAGCACTTGCGCCACAACCATGGTCATCGCTTCGCTTTGAGTCGGATTGACCTTACCCGGCATGATGCTTGAGCCGGGTTCATTTTCAGGAATACGGAGTTCCCCAAAGCCGCAACGTGGCCCGCTGGCCAACCAGCGAATGTCATTAGCGATTTTATTCAGACTCGCCGCTAAAGTTTTTAATGCACCGGAAGCAAAGACTGCCGCATCACGACCTGCCAAAGCTTCAAATTTGTTTGGTGCAGTAACGAATGGCAGTCCAGTCAGTTTTGCCAGAGTTTGCGCTGCTTTAACCGCATAGTCAGGATGAGCATTCAAGCCTGTACCTACTGCTGTTCCCCCTAAAGGTAATTCATATAAACCATGCAGTGCCTGTTCCAGACGTAATAAACCGTGATCTAGCTGAGACACATAACCACTAAATTCCTGACCCAGTGTCAACGGCGTAGCATCCTGTAAGTGAGTACGGCCAATTTTGACGATCTCTGAGAATTCCTGAGATTTGGCATGCAAGGTATCACGCAGTTTTTTTACTGCTGGAATCAGTAATTCATTGATTTGCAGACTTGCAGCGACATGAATTGCTGTTGGGAAAGAGTCATTCGTTGATTGAGCACGATTAACATGATCATTCGGATGAACCGGTTTTTGAGAACCTAAAGGATTTCCCAGATTCTGGTTAGCGATATTGGCAATCACTTCATTACAGTTCATATTGCTCTGCGTACCAGAACCTGTCTGCCACACCACTAACGGGAATTGACTATCCCATTGCCCTGCAATCACTTCTTCTGCTGCTGAAACAATATAACCTAAAAGTTCATGCGGAATCTGATTTAATTCGGCATTCGTCAAGGCTGCCGCCTTTTTAACCAGACCCATGGCACGAATCATAGGCCGTGGCAGACGTTCATTACCAATTTTAAAGTTCTGCAAACTACGCTGAGTTTGTGCTCCCCACAGTGCTTCACTGGGTACAGCAACTTCGCCCATGGTGTCATGTTCAATACGTGTTTGCATATTTAACCTCTTTATAAAGTTTTAGTATTTCCTTGTTCCATCTTAGGCAAAATAGAACAGCATGTAAATGATAATTATTATCAATAATTGGGATAGCGTTAATCGGTATTATTGTCCACGTAACGTGTTCTGATAAAAACGCCACTCGTCTTCAAGCATTTGCCGAATCGAACGCTGAGGCTGCCAGTTTAAAGTCTTCCTGGCCTTTTCCGCCTTAGAGCCAACCTGATCTAGTTCCGGATTAGTGTAATATAGCGCCTCTTCCGTCTTGATATTGATTTGCGTCACTTCACCAATTTCATCGAGCAATTTCTGAATCGAAATCAATTCGCCCGCTATATCAAAGGCTTCACAGGCAAAACTTTGTGTACTGAGCCATTGCAGACTCTTAATTACTGCATCACAACAATCTAATATATGCAAAAAACTGCGTTCTACAGTTTTATCTTCAGTATTGGCCTGTTTTCGCAATTCAATACTTTCCCGCTGTAAGGCCCCAACCTGCATGGCCAAAGGCACGATATTTTTTGGTAGCGGCGGTACCACTTCACCCAGTACCCCATGTTCAAAGGCACCCGAAATATTGCATAGTCTGAGGATCGCAATTTTCCATTCATTATCAGTACGTGCAGTATCACGGATAATTTCTTCTACCATCTGTTGAGACTTGATATAAGGGTTTGGATAACTGAAATTAAATGGTGTTTCTTCAGTCAGATCAGGACTGGATTGCCCATAAACAGCAAGGCTGGACAAATGCACAAGATTACGAACACCCGTCCGTTGCATGGCACGTAAGAGACTCATAATACAACTGACATTATCATTGTAATATTCCAGCGGTTTTAGTACCGATTCTTCTAATGATTTAAAGCTTGCAGTATGTACCACGGCGTCAATGGAATTCTGTTCAAAGACTTTGTTTAAAGCAGGCGTATTGCGGATATCAATTTTAACAAAAGGCACATACATGCTGGAAATGAATTCAAGACGCTCTAGCGTCTGCAGGCTGGCATTGGCCAGATTATCGACCACAATGACCTGTTGCCCTTGTGCGAGCAGACTTAAAGCAATATGAGAGCCTATAAAGCCTAAACCACCGGTCACTAAAATCATTGTATACTACCTTTTTATTATGTAGCCCAGATCAACTGCTTAGGTTGATCAAGCCTGTAGTGAATTTCATGAGCACCTTAATTCTTATTACCTCCGCCCCGACGTCGATACATGCTTGGCATGCCTTGGGAATTGCCAAAGCATTACAGCAAAAACAGGAAGACTTTCGGGTTTTCTTTTACCAAGACGGTGTGTCTGTTGCTAATGCTCTGCAATGGGTACCGGATGACCAGCGTCACCTGACCCGTGAGTGGCAGTCCTTGCAAATACGTCTGCCCGTGTGTGTAAGTGCGGCGTTAGCGCGTGGTATTACAGATCAGGAGAATGCTCAACGTCACAATATTCAACAACATAATCTTGCAGATCAGTTTGAATTAGTCGGATTAGGCGAACTCGCTGATGCTGTTCAGTCTGCACATCTTCTGATTCAATTCTAATCGGTCTATTTTTTGGGATATGTTGCTTTTAAAAGGTATATTGTGTGAAATCTGTACTCGTTATATTAACTCAATCGAATCTGAATTCCTTGCAGGTTCATGAAAGTCTTTCTGCGACCATGGTACTCGCGACCTTTGGCTCAGATGTAAAAGTCTTATTAAAAGATGCAGCTTTAAGCTTATTACGTTCAGATCTGCAATTTGAACAGCTTAAACATGCGTTCAAGATTGCTTCCAACATGGTCGATAGTTTTGAATTTTATGATCTGACCCCAATTCTGGTAGAAAGTAAAAATCAAAACTCGCCTTTTATACAAAATACAGAGCAAGAAATTGAATTTGTCGAATTAAACCCAGCCTTTATGCAAGGCTTTGACCATGTATTGTACTGGTAAGGTTGCTCACCATGTCTGATAAAACTCTTTATATGATTCAAGCCAGCCATGCGGCTACAGCACAGATTATCGAACAGTTGTCCCAACTCTATAGCGAAAATGATCAGGTAATTCTGATGGGCGATGCAGTCTTGTCAGTTGAGCATCCATTTATTCAGCAGCTGAAAGAGATTTATATTCTGGAAAATGAGGCTGAATTATTGTCTCAACCAGAAGTAAAAAATTTGAAAATTATTAACTATGCCGAATTTGCAGAACTATGCCTGGGCTTTAGTCGCTGTATTTCTATGAAGTAACACATACGGATCTATCATGAATTTAGAGTTAGACCAAGATGGTCATTTAGTTGACTATACCATCTGGAATGAAGACGTCGCACAGGTGCTTGCCGAGAGCTTAGAGTTAAAACTGACCCCTTGGCATTTTAAAGTCTTACAGGCTGTACGTCAGTTTTATCAACAGTTTGGTCATTCTCCAGCGACACGTCCTCTCATCAAATTCCTGATGAAAACTGTAGGGCCTGAAATCAACAATGCTGTACTTCAGGAAAAATTTAATACAGGCTTGGTGGCACGCCACCTTAGCCGTTTGGCAGGCATTCCTAAACCGGCAAATTGCCTTTAAGCAGATATATAATCACTACTCATGCAAGTTTAAAAACGATACAGTTTACTTAACTTGCATGAGATGATTTTTATATCCTGTAGCTAGAGTATAAAGTTTACAATCATGCAGACCTTCATCTCTTAGCTTAATTCTGAAGAACCACTTTAATACATCACACTGATATTGTTCGCCTCTAGATCATACCGTGCTTAAACTCATCTCATCAGAAATTATATCCGTTTCATAATAAGAATAACGCGTTTTCAATTTTGCCGATGCTCGTGTCAGTTCATGTTGGTACTCAGGCAAGAATGTCTGTAGCAAATTAATATTGGCGAGTGCCTCCTCCTGTTTAAGCGCCTTATTTTCCAATAATGTTTGTTGCCTGTTTAGAAATATTCTCAGCTGCAAATATTCAGGCTTATGTCCATCCTGCATTGCAAATAACATACTGGCAAAATCTGAAACAAACTGAGTGCGCTGTTGGTTCAAAGACTGAGATTGGTTCCGCACCACTCCCCGACGCTGCACAGCCTGATTCAAACTTTCTGCCTGACGGTCTAGAAGCGGCGTATGGGTATTCATCCCATAAAATGCTAAACTGCTGGTGCGGTTCAATCCCAATTCTTCCCGATGGATTTCATTATGGACCTGATAACCAATCAACCATAAGATTAAAAATAGAGCCACAGTACTAAGCAGGTAAACGCCTTTTTCATTCATATGCCACCTCCCGGTTAAAACCGTGCAGAAGTGATTCCCCAAGTGACAAAAATAGACAAACAGCATTAAGCCAAATAACGATCTTCATGAGCAATGCTCCAATTTATTTTTCTTTTAATTTCTTATTGTTGTAAGTAACTCATGGTTACCTTTGCATTAAAACAATATACAAATGCAAAAAAAATGTGTAGCACTTTCCGACCAAAAGAAAACCCGAATTTTGCTCTCCGGGTTTAATTAAAATACTAATTAATGTCTTTTTAATACATTAAACTATTCATCAACTATATCAATAAAAGGTGCATTTAAAACCTTGGCTAAATCTGCTGGGTTTAGACCAATGTCCAAACCACGCTTGCCACCACTGACATAAATTTTATTCAGCCTTTCTGCTGATACATCAATCACAGTTTTCAGGCGTTTCTTTTGTCCTACCGGGCTGATTCCACCCACCAGATATCCGGTTAATCGTTCTGCCTGTTTAGGATCTGCCATCTGCAATTTTTTACAACCGAATGCAGCAGCTACTTTTTTAAGATTAAGCTGATGATGAACAGGTAATACTGCCACAAAATATTGCTTTTCATCCGTTACTAATAATGTTTTAAAAACTTCTTCAACAGCTAGGCCTAGTTTTTCTGCTGCTTCCAAACCAAAGCTTTTGGCATTGGCATCATGTTCATATTCGTGAATGCTATATTCGATTTTACTGGCTTTTAAAAGTTTACAAGCTGGAGTCATGATATTGACGATTTTGTTTTAGATAGCTGCATTATATAAAATTCGCACCTTTCGCGAACATGTCTAGACTATTTTATAAACCATATTATTCGATAAAGTTTCTACGAAAAGCCTCATTGTAAGAGGGTGAGTGTCGTTGAGTTGCCCCCTACGACCATTCATCGACTTAGTAGACGACCTTTTGCCAATTTAAATGCTTTATCTTTTGGCTGAATATTCAGCATTGAATACAATTCTATGAACATTTCAGTCAATCTCACCATTTTGCGATACAGGAATTAAAAATAGGGCGACTCAGTAAGTTTAACTCACTACCTGATTCCACTGTTAAGCTCAGGAGTTGACTCTTTTTCTAAGCATACTCACAACTCTAAGGGAGCTTAAAATAATAGCTAATTGAGATATTTTTTAATTTAAAATAAATTAAATTCAATAACTTATTTAATAAAATCTAATATAATTAGAATTATTATATTAAAACCATTCATGGGCACTTTTTAAACAGACTTTTTTGTCACTAAAATTTAAGATGAATAAGCTTTAAACCTTAAATACTGCAAACATCTAGTAGGATCTGATCAAAAATAGTTGACTTCTTTATTATCTGTCGGCAATGTTATATAAACATTATTAACTGTTTTAGCCAATTAGGCTTACAATGTAAGAATCCGACATAACTCCCATAAATGTCATTTTTTAACATTGCCAATTCCTTGCAAAGTTCTCATTATATAGCCCACTATCAGGCAGGCAATTTCTACACCAATTCAGACAAAATTTTTATAAAATGTAGAATTTCATGCCATAATGAAGGAAGTTTGCTGACATCTTGCAAACTTCTTTTGAAACTTTTGAATTGGAGCAAGCTGAATGAGTTCGACCATTTTGGTCATTCATGGACCGAATCTTAATTTGCTGGGAAAGCGTGAACCAGAAGTATATGGTCACTTGACTCTTGATGACATCAATCAGCAGCTCAGCGCTCAGGCTAAAAATGCCACACTAGAATTAGACACTTTCCAAAGCAACTGGGAAGGTGCCATTGTCGACCGAATTCATCAAGCACAACAAGACGGCGTGCAATACATCATTATTAATCCTGCAGCTTTAACGCATACCTCTGTTGCAGTGCGTGATGCACTTCTTGGCGTTGCTATTCCATTTATTGAAGTCCATTTGTCTAACGTTCATGCACGTGAGGCATTTCGACATCATTCATATCTGTCCGATAAGGCGATCAGCGTGATCTGTGGTCTGGGTGCAAAAGGCTATGCCGCTGCCCTCGATTACATCATTGAAAAAATTCAATCTTCTAAGCAATCTTAATTAGGAATACTGTCTCATGGATATCCGTAAAATCAAGAAACTCATCGACCTGATGATTGAGTCTGACTTACAGGCGATCGAAGTTAAGGAAGGAGATCAATCCATTGCCCTGACTCGTCGCAATCCAGTGGTTGCAGCAGCTGTTCCTGCAATGCCTGCACCTGCAGCTGATGTACCTGCTGCAAAATCTCCACGTGGTGCTGTGGAAAAATCTCCGATGGTTGGTGTGTTCTATGCAGCACCAAGTCCAGGCGAAGCACCATTTGTGAAAGTGGGTCAAACTGTTTCTGCTGGTGAAACACTTGGTATTATTGAAGCCATGAAAATCATGAACCCGATTGAAGCAACTCAAAGCGGTGTGATTGAAGAAATTCTGGTGAAAAATGGTGAAGTGATTCAGTTCGGTCAGCCACTTTTCCGTTACCGCGCTTAATCACCTCGGGGATTCAT
This sequence comes from Acinetobacter sp. LCT-H3, assembly GCF_001866125.1. NCBI lineage: Bacteria > Pseudomonadati > Pseudomonadota > Gammaproteobacteria > Moraxellales > Moraxellaceae > Acinetobacter > Acinetobacter sp. LCT-H3. Next base: position 123,079 of record NZ_MODX01000006.1, read on the forward strand.
AATAATGTTGCAAAAAGTTTTAATTGCAAACCGTGGTGAAATTGCCCTGCGCATCACCCGAGCTTGCAAAACTTTAGGAATTAAAACTGTCGGTGTCTATTCAGATGCTGACAAGGACTTGATGCATCTACGTTTCTGCGATGAAGCAGTATGTATCGGTCCTGGCGCAAGCAGTGACAGTTACCTAAATATTCCAGCAATTATCACAGCAGCTGAGATTACTGGTGCGGATGCGATCCACCCAGGTTATGGTTTCCTGTCTGAAAATGCTGAATTTGCTGAAATTGTTGAAAGTTCTGGCTTTATTTTTATTGGCCCACGTCCTGAACACATTCGCCTGATGGGTAATAAGGTTTCTGCCATTATTGCCATGAAAAAAGCCGGCGTACCAACAGTACCAGGCTGTGATCATGCAGTAACCATCCACAATGCCCTTGCTGAAGCCAAAGAAATCGGTTTCCCGCTGATCGTAAAAGCTGCTGCGGGTGGTGGCGGACGTGGTATGCGTATCGTTGAACGCGTGGATACCCTGCTCGAGTCTGTACAAGCGGCGCAACGTGATGCAGAAATGTGGTTCGGCGATGATACGGTTTATATGGAACGTTTCCTGCAAAAGCCGCGTCATGTTGAAGTACAGATCTTGGGCGATGGTAATGGCCATGCGATCCACTTGTATGACCGTGACTGTTCTTTACAGCGCCGTCACCAGAAAGTACTAGAAGAAGCTCCTGCACCAAATCTGCCTGAACAGGCACGTGCTGACATTCTGGAAGCTTGCGTGAATGCATGTAAGTTAATGCAATACCGCGGTGCTGGTACCTTTGAATTCCTGTTTGAAGACGGCGAATTCTTCTTTATTGAAATGAATACCCGTGTTCAGGTAGAACATCCTGTCACTGAAATGGTGACTGGTGTGGACATCATTGAACAACAGCTTCGTGTTGCTGCCGGTCTGGGTCTGGATATTCAGCAAGAAGATGTCGTTGTTAAAGGTCATGCGATCGAATGCCGTATTAATGCGGAAGATCCATCTACCTTTATGCCATCTCCGGGCATGATTGAGACGTTTTACACACCAGGTGGTGCAGGTATCCGTTTAGATTCGCATATCTACCCAGGTTATAGCATTCCACCGTATTATGACTCAATGATTGCCAAGCTGATTGCACATGGTAAAGATCGTGAAACAGCCATTGCCCGTATGAAGCAGGCGCTTGATGAAATGATTCTGACTGGCATCAAGACCAATATTCCGCTGCATAAAGATCTGATCCTTCAGGATGAGAACTTCTGTGAACAGGCAATGGATATTCACTATCTCGAAAAACATCTGCTTAAACAACTTGAAGGTGCTGAAGAAAAGGCTTAATCCTCTCTCAGTATCCTCAATAAAAAAAACCGCTGATCATTCAGCGGTTTTTTTATTATCTGTAACCTTAAGGAAGAATACGTCTTAAAGTTGCAAAACACTGCTCTGCCTTTTCAGTGGCACAGAAATTAATCGTATGTGGATTCTGCCATTTCACAAAATACTGTGAGACTTCACCAGACTGATCTTCCTGATTGCCAGAACAGTCTTTCTGGTTATTGTCATATTTCACCTGAAGAATTAAGGCCGGAACCTGGGCGGTGGTATCTTGCGGCAACTGATAGTCATAGATGCCTGATGACCATTCATCACCACTTTTAATAATCACATTGTTATCACTTTTAAAATTATAATATTCAACACACTTGCGGTTAGTCGGGATTTCCATTCCCCATAAGCCCATGATTTCAGGACGTGTTACGATACGGAAGGTATTGGCAACAGCTGAAGCTTGTGCTGCTGTTTGGGTATTTTTATTTATATCTGCAGCCATCGCCCAGGTGGTTAAGGTAAGCAGCATAAGGCTTAGACATGTTTTTTTCATATTAAAAATAGTATTCCTTGGATTGTCCCTAACTTAGCATATTTTTGACAGTGGGGAGTATGGCAAAAAATCATTTCATCTACTTAAATAAAAATATCAGTTAGATACATAATAGCCATTTCTTTTCCACATTATTTTGTTTATATTTTGTACTTATGCGATTTTAAGTATTGATTAAATTACAAACAATCAAAAACAAAAAGAAAGATCTCAAAGCTTATTTAACTAAAAAAACAGCATGTGATTTTTCATTGTAAATATACTAAGGTAGCTTTATTTTGCGATTTGCTGATTTTAAAGAAAAACAACTGGATCCGGATAGCTCTGCATATCTCATTATTGCGCTGTTAATTCTTATCTGTAGCTTTATTGGCATTGCAACACGACCAACCGGCTATTTAGCATTTTTATGGCCAGCCAATGCAGCCCTACTCGCCTTCTTTTTACGCTTTCCACAGCTCAACAATAAAGGTGGTTGGCTAGGTGCGTTCAGTGCTTATATGTTTGCAGACCTGCTCACAGGTGACTTTTTTCTACAAAGCTTTTTTCTGACACTTTCAAATCTGTTAAGCACTATCGTTTCGCTATTCTGTATCCGTTATTTCAAGATTAATTATAAGTACTACAATAGCGGGTTTACCTTTATTCATCTGTTCGGTATCTGTGCCTTCGCAGGATGTCTGGCCAGCGCAGCATTTGCAGTGATGACTCTGGTGAATATTCCCGGTTCCTTTATCACCCCGGAAAACATGAAAATTGACTTTTTCCTGTGGTGGACTGGGGAAATGGTTAACTATATTATCATCCTCCCTTTGGTACTGGCATTCCCTACTGCCAAGCAAATTCGTTATTTTGCGAAAAATCGCAGGAAAAAATCTTATTATTTCAGTTATTTTTTTCCGATGATCACTGTCGCGGTCTGTGTCGTCTTAACTCATATTTTTGCCGGGCCTGGCGCATTAATCTATCCTCTGGCCGCCTTAATCTGGGCAGCACTCACTTATCGTATTTTTACAATCTCGATTATTAATACACTGGTTCTGATCACCACCTACAGCAGCCTGACACAGATCTATCTGGCTGATCAAACCCTGGCAGATTCTACGACTTTTGTGTCCTTACGCATCGGCCTGTTTATGCTGGCACTGGCACCACTGATTCTGTGCATTATCAGCCAAAACCGGAATGAGTTGTATAAGCATGTGCTTTATCTCGCCAATTATGACAGTTTAACCCGTACCATGAACCGCCATTACTTCTTTAAAGAAGGTGAAAGTTTACTAAAACAGTCTAGAAAATTGTCGTTCTCTCTTATTATGCTGGATATTGATTACTTTAAACGCTTAAATGATCAATACGGCCATCATGTTGGTGATGCAGTTTTACAGCAATTCTCTGAGCTGGTGCGCACCAATCTGCGTAGCTGCGATCTGTTTGCTCGGATTGGTGGTGAAGAGTTTGTCGTCTTAATGTGGGATATAGAGCACGATGAAGCGCATTGGGTGGCTGAACGTATCCGTGAGCTGGTGCAGCAAACACCGATTTATCTGGAACATGGCAAATCGGTGCATATCACGGTAAGTTTGGGTATTACCCATCAGGAAGCACCACAGCAGACCGAATTGCAGGATCTGATCAATATTGCAGATCAGGCGCTTTATCAGGCCAAGCATATGGGTCGTAATCAGGTCGTACTTGCATCTTAAAATTTTTAACTTTTGTTTATTCAAACAGGCAATGTCATGAATTATCAGGAATATCTTAGCTATGATGGTCTGGGACTGGCCGAGCTGGTCGCAAAAAAAGAAATCTATGCTTCCGAGTTGCTGAATATTGCTTTAGAACGCAGTAATCAGGTCAATCCTGAATTAAATGCCATAGTTATCCCGATGCATGATTATGCCTTAAAACGTACTGAGGCAAATTTATCAGGTCCTTTTGCAGGTGTGCCCTTTCTGGTTAAAGATCTATTTCAGGAGTATGCCGGTTATCCGACTTCTTATGGCTGTACTGGCTTTAAACGTATTGGCTATATTCCGGATACCAATGCGGAAATTGTGAATCGCTGGGAAAAGTCCGGCATTGTAACTTTTGGCCGCACCAATACACCTGAATTTGGAATCAAAGGCATTACCGAGCCAGATGCCTGGGGTAGCTGTAAAAACCCTTGGAACTTAGCCCATAACAGTGGCGGCTCATCAGGTGGTTCTGCTTCTGCTGTTGCCGGGGGGATCGTGCCGATTGCGGGTGCGGGTGATGGCGGTGGTTCGATTCGAATTCCTGCTTCTTATTGCGGCCTGTTTGGTTTGAAACCAAGTCGGGGACGTACACCTTGGGGACCACAAATGAGTGAAGCCATGCATGGTGCAGCGATTCAGCACGTTCTGACCAAAACCGTTCGTGACAGCGCTGCGATGCTGGATGCTACGCATGGTGAAGATCATCATTCCATGTTCAAGATCGAACGACCACATACGCATTATCTGGAGATTATTCAGCAACCACCGAAAAAACTGAAAATTGCATTTAATACCAAATCCCCTATTGGCACCAAAATCTCCAAAGATGCAGTTCAGGCCATCAACCAGACAGTGAAACTTTTGGAATCATTAGGACATGAGGTAATTGAAGATCATCCAGCGATTGACGGAATGCAATTGGCTAAGGATTTTATTACCACCTGGTTCAGTCAGTTCTCTTATATGCTTGAGGAAATCCGTAGGCAATATCCGTCTAAATCAACTGATTTTGAGCTGGATTCTCTGGTGTTATCTGCTTTTGGTGCCAAGACCACGGCGATTGAATACATCCAGAACCTGAACAACTGGGGTATCTATGTTTCCCAGATGAATCATTTCTTTGACCGCTATGATTTATATCTCACACCAGCAACGGCGTCGGTGGCACCACGCAATGGTGAAGTAAAAACACCCGCTTGGCAAAAACCGATTATGAAAGCATTACTGGGTATGGGAAAGGCACATCTATTGGCTCAGGGTAAACTGATTGATCAGATCGTCAAGGAGAACCTGAAATGGGTGCCATTCACCCAGTTATCCAATATCACTGGCCTACCCGCTATGTCAGTACCACTATACTGGAACGAACAGAATCTACCTTTAGGATCTCAGTTTATCGCGCCGTTTGCTCGTGAAGATCTGTTATTACAACTGGCTGCTCAACTAGAAGAAGCACAACCATGGTTTGATCGTTATAAAGATATTCAGATCTAATAACTCAAGAATCATTACTTCAGGTGGACTTTGTGGGTTCCACCTGATTGGGCAAACCAGATAAAAATAGTAAACCCATTAGCGTAGTCGCGGCGGCATATATAAAGATAGTCGCACCGCCAAATTGGTCCCAGTACTGACCAGCAAGAATACTGCCACTAGCGACACCAATCCCCCACATGGTGCTATAAAGTGCTTGACCTCGTCCCTGCTGTCCTGCCGAGAAATTCTGGAAAATCACCCGCATCGCAATCATATGAAACAGGCCAAAACTAAAAGCATGAATACTTTGTGCCATAAACTGCACTATAAATAGCGAAGGCAGCAGACCTACAATCAGCCAACGCAATCCTGTCAGCAACAAACAGATTATTACTAGTGTTCGCCACGACCAGCGATTAAAAAATAAAGTCGCATAAGCAAACATGATAATTTCCGCAATCACCCCAACCGACCATAGCAGTCCAATCTGACTGGTACTATATCCATGCTGACTGAGAAAATTGCTATAGAAGCTATAAAATGGCGCATGGGAAAACAGCATAATTAGCTCAATGATGAAAAAGCTGTAAACCACTGGTCGTTTCAAGATTGGCCATAACGGTTCAAGCTGTTTTTGTGCGGATGGCGCCGTCGAAGGCTCCTTAATGCTAAAGGACCAGATAAAAGCAAGAAACGAAATACACAGCAATAATACTGGCAACATACTGATCGGGATAATTTCAAATATTGTTCCAACAGCAAAAACACCAACAATAAAACCCACCGATCCCCATTTACGCACTTTGCCATATAGCTCGGCACGCTTTTCTGCGAGCCAGAAAAGCGTCACACCTTCAAATTGTGCCAGAATTGCATTTTGGAAAAAGCTAAAAATCAGCATCAGTAATGCCATAGACTGAAAGCTGTTTGGAACGATAAAAATCATGAACCAGATACAGGCTTCCATCCAAGTAGCAATGCGCACCAGCAGCATGCGTTTGCCAGATTTGTCAGCAATCCAGCCCCAAATGAGGGGTGCAAAAAAGCGAGTGACAATGGCAATTGAAGATAGAATCCCGATCTCTGAATAGCTGAAACCTTGATCTTCAAGATACAAACTCCAGAATGGCATGAATGCGCCTACAATGGCGTAATAACAGAAATAGAATCCGCCAAGTCGCGACTGGATGGGAAGATTGAGCATTGAAATAGGCTTACCTGATGATTTATAAACTTAAAAGATTTAAGAATGAATCATATTGTATTCGTTTGTCTTCATCTCGGCTCAACAATCTATAAAGTTTATTTTTTGTAAATTCTTAGATTTTACGAAATTACTTTTACAAAATTTTATCCAATTTTTAGTTAATTAAATCATTGTCATACATCAAATAATATCAGAAATTTCTCATTATCAATAAAAATATCCACCTTATTTCATTAACATTTGATACTTGGTATATTTTTTATGAGCTTTTGGTTCATTACAGCTTTATATGAATGAGTATCCACAAATAATACTTCATAAAAAACCTCCCGAGGGAAGTTTGATTACAAAGTATGGACCAATACGTAGATGACTGTACTAATAATTACGATAGCCAATAAAGTTATTAATATTTCAAGCTTAGTCATTAAAGGACACTCTGACTTCTTGTTACTTATATTGTAGCCTATCTTAACACTGAATCCTAAATATAAAGGATTACTAGAAATTTTAAAATATTTGCACTTTATTAATTCAGATTAAATCTAATGAATCCAGTTAATTATATTTTCTATCATTAAATCGACAGACGATATACTTCAATATGCAATCTTTAAAAATATGCAATCTTTAAAAATTTGACTTTCATTATTCACACTGATCATTTTCATCAAAATCATTGAACCACATACAAAGATTTATCATTTTTAGTTTCTATTGAATATTTAATGATATTTTTTAGCTTCTAATAGACAAACCCTGACTTCACCTTAAGAAACAGGGTAACTTTATATCCAAATACATGTAGCCCTGCTCTACTAAAACTATTTAATTTCTTTCAAGCAATCGCGACATAACTTAATTTCTTCGCTATCAGCCGTACATTCAAACTCAATCGTACTATGTAGGCCAAATAAGCAAAGCACAAACTGGAACATATCGATCTCCTTGCTTTAGTGCTTCCCTATTCAAGATATAAGGGGGGAATGATCACTAGAATTTAAAAATCTTATCTAACTATAGAGAATTAATAGAAAATTAAACCAATCAATCCCTAATTACCATTTTATAGTCCTTAGCCAAATATTTTCTCTTTAAACTATTTAAGGATAACTTATGAATAGATTCATGTAAGTATAGGAAATATATATTAATAGTTCTTACCCGTTAGTTTTATGTTTCTTTAAGTACTTGTTAAACTAGTTGAGGACTTCTCATAAATATATAAATTACCTAGAAAGCTACTAATTGCAAAATCAACAAATACTCAGCCTAGTCGTTTCTTCAGTTAAACAAGGCCAAGGATTAATTTAGCCAATATTTGCATTTGATTGTTATTTTTCCTTTCTAAATATTCGAAGACCTCACTCATTTGTGAGGTCTTTTATTAATTTATTCAGGGGTATTTGATGCCTTAGATTCTGTCTCCGCTTCGTGATGAGAACAGTTTTTTGCATTTCCCTTTTTGTATTTAGCCTTTTTATAACAATATCCAGCCAATACGCCTGCGCCAATCAATGTTAGTAATTTCATTGCTCACCTCAATAGATTAGAAATAACAACCTCTATAGGTATCATCTATATGGATTGCATTCCAAAGCTATTTGGAAAGTTTTTTTAAATGAAAGGTTAATTTATGTGTATAAAATAAAAAAGCCCACATTAGACCTCTTTCATAAA